>NCGI01000325.1 GCA_002256925.1 Polaromonas sp. 28-63-22 | reverse complement strand
TCGGGTTGCCCTCCTTGCCGGCCACCGAGGCGATGTTGACGATGCGGCCGTAGTTCTGCCTGCGCATCAGCGGCACCACCTCGCGGCAGCCATAAAAAAGCCCGTTGAGGTTGACCTGCATGACCTGCTGCCACGCCTCTGGCGGGTAGTCCCAGAGTTTCACGTTGGGGCCGGTGATGCCGGCGCAATTGACCAGCGCGTCAATGACCGGGTAGCGTTCCACGGTCTGCTGAACGGCCTGCACCACACTGGCGTGCACGCCGACATCCACCACCACCTGATGCACCGCGTGGCCGAGCTGCGTGGCCGCTGCGGCCATGGCTGCCGCATCGCGATCCCACCAGGTCACTGCGGCACCCGAGGCCAGCAGACGCTGCGTGATCGCAAAGCCCAGGCCGGCCGCGCCGCCGGTCACCACCGCATGCCGGCCTGCCAGATCAAGCTGGTTCATATCGTCATGCCGCCGTCAATGCTGTAGGCCTGGCCGGTGACGAACGCTGATTCGTCGCTGGCCAGAAACACCACCAGCGGCGCGATTTCATGCGCCTGCGCAAGCCGCCCCATGGGCTGGCGTGCAATGAAGTTCTTGCGGGCTTCCACCGGGTCCTCGTACACATTGATGCGATCCTGCAGCGACGGCGTATCGACCGTGCCCGGGCAGATCGCGTTGCAGCGCACGCCCTGCATCACGAAGTCGGCGGCCACGCTTTTGGTCAGGCCGATGACTGCCGCCTTCGATGCGCCATACACGAAGCGGTTTGGCAGCCCCTTGAGACTGACGACGCTGGCCATGTTGATGATGCTGCCACCGCCGCCCGCAAGCATTGTGGGCAGTGCCGCCTGAATGGTCCAGAACTGGGAACGCACATTGAGGTCAAAGGCAAAGTCCCATTCCTGGTCGGTGGCCTGCAGGGCCGTGCCGGCATGCACAAAACCGGCGCAGTTGAACAGCACGTTGAGTGCCGGCATGTTTGCGATCAATTGCTGGATCGCCGCCTTGTCCATCACATCAAGCGGCAGCGCCGTGACGTTGGCCACACCCTTGTAAGACTCCAGCAAACCGGTATTGATGTCGGTCGCCCAGACCTGCGCGCCTTCGGCCGCGAGCGCCAGCGCGCTGGCGCGGCCTATGCCCTGCCCGGCCGCCGTGACCAGTGCTGTTTTGCCTTGAAGCCTCATCGTGTCTCCCACAGGGTTTTGCCGGATGTTGCGGCCATGCTTTCATGGGATTATTAATTGGCCTTACCACTTGTCCAATTCTGGCTAACCCTTAAAAACGCCTCACATGCCGCTGCAGACTGTCGAGCCCAAACGCCTGTACCGGCAAATTGCAGAGCAACTGCGCGTGCTGATCGGCAAGGGCGAGTTTCCGGCAGGCAGCCGCCTGCCGGCCGAGCGCGACCTGGCCAGGCAACTCGGCGTCAGCCGCCCGTCGGTGCGGGAAGCCCTGATTGCGATGGAAGTCGAAGGCTGGGTCGAGATCCGCACCGGCTCGGGTATCTATGTACTGGATCGCTCCACCCGCACCCACGGCGCACCGCTGCCGCCCGCCGAATGGGGGCCGCTGGAGCTGATCCGCGCCCGCCGCGTGATCGAAGGCGAAATCGCCTCTCTCGCGGCCACGCAGGCCCGGCGCAAGGACCTCGACGCCATGCGCAAGGCCATCGAGACCATGCAGGCCAGCGCTGCACAGGGCGAGCTGCCGCTTGACGGCGACCGCGCCTTTCACACCGCCATCGTCGAGGCCTGCGGCAATGTGGTGCTGACCGAGACCGTGCAGACTTTTTGGGATTCGCGTCGCGGCCCGCTCTTCATGCGCCTCGGCGGCTATTTTGAAACGCTCAAGTCCTGGCAGGCCGCCATTGCTGAGCACGAAGTGATTTTTGCTGCCATCAAGGCCCACGATGGCAGCGCCGCACGAGCCGCCATGCACGCCCACATGGACAAGTCCCATGCCCGATTCAGCGCGAGCTGGCGCCGCGCGAAGAGCCTTTGATGGCCCGGCCCGGCACGAAAAGAACCGCGATCGCTTGCGGTCCCTCCCGTCACTGCAGTACGTTTTGATTCCCAACCAGGAGACATCATGAAACAACGAAACGCTATTAAAGTCATAGCTG
>NCGI01000048.1 GCA_002256925.1 Polaromonas sp. 28-63-22 | reverse complement strand
CGCGAAGGCCCGCGAACGGCACGCGACCGCCCTGGCGCCCGGGAACTGTAGGTGTTGTCCTAGAGAAACTCCAGCGTCGTCCGATGGCCCGGGGCCCTGTCGCTCCCTAGCATCGTAAGTAACCCCTAACACCGTTCTCCAATCACCCCCCACGCAGACCCACGCAAGCATCCCGTTGCGCATGCCCTACAGCCCACCGCCGGAGCGATCCATCATGCCGACCCTCAAGATCATTCCTCGTTTTTCGTCAGCCCACGGCGACGACTTCGTCAGCACCGACGCGGCAGAACTCGCTTCGCACATGAACCACTGCGCCAGCTCACGGGGCCGGTTTTTTGCCGTGCAGTCGGCGCTTCAGGCGGCGCATTCACTGTTGTCACCGCGCATCGTCACCGTCGCGGCCCTGGTGGTCGTGGGTGCCAGCCTGTTTTTGCTAGTTTGAGGTGTGGCTATTGCCGCCCTGTTCAGGCTTGACAGCCTGAGCGCCTATGCCAAGCAGATACTTGTTAGCCAGGAGGAAATCCAGCATCCGATAAGGGCCGAACTTTTTGGTGCCCAGCGCTTTGAGGAGCATGGCCGCAGTCTGGCGCTGGCCCAGACCGTGCAGGCCCCCGGCAAGGGCGACGGCGGGTTCGGCAACCCGCTCTTCTTTCCGCGCGTTGACGAGAACATTGCCGCCCTCCGCGAGGCCTACGACTACATCGCCCGCACATCGCGCAGCGGGCACTACGTGACCCCGGCGGCCGAATGGCTGCTCGACAACTTTCACCTGATCGAAGCCCAGCTCCAGCAGATCCAGGAAGGTGTTCCGCACCGCTACTACGCCGACCTTCCCAAGCTCGCCGACAAACCGCTGGAAGGCCTGCCGCGCGTTTACGGCATTGCCTGGGCCTACGTCGCCCACACCGACAGTGTTCTGGACCCGCTGCTTTTCACCGCGTTTCTGCACGCCTACCAGGAAGTCAGCGAGCTGACGCTGGGCGAGCTCTGGGCCTTCCCGACCACCTTGCGCGTCGTGCTGCTTGAAAACCTGCGGCGCATGGCCGACCGCATTGCGCGCAACAAGGTCGCACGGGAGGTCGCCCACGCGGCCTGGGACGCGGCCGAAGCCCTGAGCGTTCAGGACCTCGACGACCTGCACCATGCCATGCAGCGCCTGGGTGTCGCGCGCAGCTACCTGACACAGCTGTGGCAGCGGATGCCGGCTGAGCGCGAAGCCAACCTCACCGTCAGCAACATCATCACGACCTTGCGGCTGATCGGTCAGGTGGACTGGGCCGAGCTGATCGAGCCGGTCAGCCATAGCCTGCAGGTGCTGCGCCGTTTGCCCAGCTACTCGCGTGAAAGCGAGCTGACGCGCCAGCAGATCACCCGCGCCATGGAACGGCTGTCGCAGCAATGCGGGCGCTCCGAGCGCGAGGTGGCCGAGGCCGTGCTGGCCGCTGCCCGCCAGCCCAACAATTCGATGGCCGCGCGAACGGCAGGCTTCTACCTGATTGGCCCGGGGCGAGCCCAGCTCGAAGCGGCGCTCGGACCGCAAACCGGACCTGCCAGGTCGCCGAAGGCTCGCCTGCGTCCTGCGTGGCGGCTGCCGCTCTACGCCGCCGTCTGGGCCGCCGTCACGCTCGCCGCGCTGGCCTGGGCGGCGCATTCACTGGGCAGCCTGAACGAGGCCGCCGGGGTGGCGCTGGTCCTGCTCGCCTGGCCTGCGTCGGAAGCCGTCGCCGCGCTGATTCACCGGCTGGTTGCCGAATCGACCCGCATCCAGCCGCTGGCCCGACTCGACTTCACGGGCGGCATCCCGGCAGACCACCGCGTGCTGGTCGTCATTCCGTCCATGCTCTCCAGCGTGGCCGCCAACACCGAGCTGGTGCACCAGCTCAGCCTGCACTGGCTGGCCAGCCGCGAGGCCAACGCCCAGTTTGCGCTGCTCACCGACTGGGTCGATGCGGACACTGAAAAACTCGATGCCGACCAGGGCCTGCTCGACGACGTGACCAGCAAGCTGCGTGCCCTCAACCGCGCCTACCCGGCAGCGCCGGGCGCACCGCCCCGCTTTGTGTTGCTGCACCGGTCCCGCAGCTGGAGCGCCACCGAGCGGCGCTGGATCGGCTGGGAACGCAAACGCGGCAAGCTCGAATTGCTCGTCCGGCAACTGGCCGGGGGCGCTGCTTCACGCTTCATGGAAACCGGCCCGGACCTGCGACTGGCCGACGGCATACGCTACGTGCTCACGCTGGACAGCGACACGGGCCTGCCGCCTGGCTCGCTGCGGGAACTGGTCGCCATCGCGGCGCACCCCCTCAACACACCGCAGATCGACCGGACCAGCCGCCGCGTGACGGCGGGCTACGGCATTTTGCAGCCACGCGTGGTGACGCCGCTGTCGAGCCGCCACGAACGCTCGCCGTTCCATGCCATGTTCGCCGGCCAGGGCGGGCTGGACCCGTACAGCAGTGGCGCGGCCGATCTGTACCAGGATCTGTTCGGAATGGGCACCTTCACCGGCAAGGGGCTCTTGCACGTCGGCGCGGTTCACGCCGTGCTGGACGACCGCATGCCCGACGGGCTGATTCTGAGCCACGACCTGCTGGAAGGCAGCATTGCGCGCTGCGGCTACGTCGGCGACGTGGCGCTGATGGAAGACCACCCGGATCACGCAAGCGTCGCGGCCTCACGCTTTCATCGCTGGACGCGCGGCGACTGGCAATTGCTGCCCGTGATGCTGCATGCGCGACATTTCGGCATCGACGGGCTCGGCCTGTGGCGCATGGCGGACAACCTGCGCCGTTCGCTGCTCGCCCCGGCCTGCGTGCTGCTGCTGGCGTGGGCGATTTTCACCGGCGCTTTTCCGGTTTCGCTGGCGCTCGGCTTCACCCTCAACGCCTACCTGGCCGGGCCGCTGCTGGGCGCCGTGGCCGGGCTGGTCCCCACGCGCAGGGGCATTGCACTGCTGCACTTTTTTCACGTCGGTTCGCGTGAGGTGCTGCGCAGCATGCTGGCCACCGCCTGGCAGTTCACCCAGCTTTTTGCGCAGGCCGCGCTGATGCTCGACGCCATCGTACGGGCGCTGTGGCGCACCGCCGTCAGCCGCCGGCGCCTGCTGCAATGGACCACCGCCGCACAGGCCCAGGCCTCGGCACGGCACGCGCTCGGGGCCTTTGTGCGCAACCACGCGCTTTCCTCGCTGGCCTGCCTCGGGCTGGCCGCAGCCGCCACCCAGAGCCCGCACCCCTGGACGGGCGCCGCCATCTTCCTAATCTGGGCATTTGCCCCGTGGACAGCCTGGTGGGCCAGCAAGCCGGCCGCCCTGGGGCATGACCCGGCACTCGATGCGGTCGAGCGCGACTACCTGCACAAACTGGCGCAGCAGACCTGGCAGTTTTTTGAGCGCTGCGTCGGTCCGGAAGACAACGACCTGCCACCCGACAACCTGCAGCTCGATCCCGAGCCCACGGTGGCGCATCGCACCTCGCCGACCAACATCGGCCTGTACCTGCTGGCCACCGCGTGCGCACGCGAGTTCGGCTGGATCACCAGTGCCGAAATGATCGCCCGGCTTGAAGCCACGCTGGGATCCGTCGAACGGCTGGCCAAGCACAACGGCCACCTGTTCAACTGGTACGAGACGCGCTCGCTGGAAGTGCTCAATCCGGCCTATGTGTCCACCGTGGACAGCGGCAACCTGGCCGGGCATTTGCTTGCAACGGCCCAGGCCTGCCGGGAACTGGCCGGGCGCGAAGGCACCTCGGCCGACCAGCGGGCCAGCCTCTTGCGTCTTGGCGAACGCTGCGAGCGGCTGTGCATGGCGATGAATTTCAGCGGCCTCTACAACGCCAAGCGGCATCTGTTTCACATCGGCCTTCGGGTCCATGAGCAGGCGCTCGACGCCAGCTACTACGACCTGGTGGCGTCGGAGTCGCGCCTGACCAGTTTTCTGGCGATTGCCAAGGGCGACGCGCCGCGCCGCCACTGGCAGGCGCTGGGCCGGGCGTTCCTGACGGTGGGCGTCACACCGGGCCTGAAGTCATGGTCGGGCTCGATGTTCGAGTACCTGATGCCCTGCCTCGTCATGACCGAACCGTACCACGGCCTGCTGCGCGTTTCCGGGCTGGCGGCTGTGAAGGAGCAGCAGGCCTTTGGCCACGCGCACCAGCTCCCGTGGGGGGTGTCCGAGTCGGCCTACTTCGCCCAGGACCATTCGCTGGCCTACCAGTATTCGCCTTTCGGCGTTCCCCGGCTGGCGCTGCGCCGCACCCCGCCCACCGACCGCGTGGTGGCGCCCTATGCCACCGTCATGGCCTGCATGTTCACGCCCCGGCAGGCCATTGCGAACCTGCGCGCACTGGAAAAGCTGGGCGCGCGCGGTGACTGCGGCTTCATGGATGCGGTGGACTTCACGGTGTCGAGGCAGTCCGGCGTGCAGCCCTTCAGCATCGTCAAGAACTTCATGGCCCACCACCAGGGCATGTCGCTGGTCGCGCTGTGCAACGTGCTGTGCGGGGAAGCGCCCCGGCGCTGGTTCGGACAGGCACCGCTGGTGCAGGCTTACGAGGCGCTGCTGCACGAAAAGACGCCGCGCCAGATCATCGAAAGCGCCGACCCGCGCACCCTGCCCGACCCCGACGAGGACGAGGATCTCAGGCTGCACCAGTCGCGCGATGTCGATCCTGCCGCAGCGGGCTGGCAACCCACCCAGTTGCTGTCCAACGGCCGTTACAGCGTGGCGCTGCGCGCCAATGGCGCGGGTGTCAGCCGCTGGCGCACGCGCGGCGGCCTGGCCAACATCACGCGCTGGCGCGACGACCTGCTGCGCGACGCCTACGGCAGCTTCATCTACGTGCGCGCCGACGGCGAGTCCCGCGTGCATTCGGTCACCTTCCACCCCGCGCCTCATCCGGCCTGGCGCTACAAGGCCACCTTTCTTGCCGACCGGGTGCAGTTCGAAGCCACCTCGAAAGATCTGGAAGTGACGACCTCCGTGCTGGTGAGCCCGGAGGACGACATTGAACTACGCACGGTGACGCTGCAAAACCTCTCTGGCGCGGACATCCGGCTGGACGTGATTTCATGCTTCGAGGCGGTGCTGGCCGATCCTGCCGCCGATGAGGCGCATCCGGCTTTCTCCAACCTCTTTCTGCATACCCAATGGCACCCCGAATGGCGTGCGCTGCTGCTGTCGCGCAAGCCGCGTCTGCACGGCGACCCGACCATGGCGGTGGCGCATTTTCTGGCCGACTCCGACGCCAATATCGGCGAGATCGATTTCATCGCCGATCGCCGGGCCTTCCTGGGGCGCAACCGGCTGCCCGCCGATGCGGCGCTGGAGCCGCACCGGAAAACCGCTGACGGGCTGCCGGTCAACGGTCTGGATCCGGTCGCCGGCCTGCGCGTGCAGATCCGCATTCCGGCCGGTGGCCGCGCCCACCTGACCTTTGCCACGGCCGCCGCCGACACCGTGGCGGAACTGGAGCCGCGCATCGACAAATACCTGCAGCCCATGCACGTCGAGCGCGCCAACCGCATGGCCGCCACGCTGGCACAGGTGCGGCTGCGCGACGTCGGCGTGGACCCGGAAGAAAACGCCGCGCTGCAGGATCTCAACACGGCGCTGATGCACACCTCGGCCCGGCCGGCCGCTGACCGTGCGCTGGTGGACCAGCGGCACCTGTGGCGCTTTGGCCTGTCGGGCGACAAACCCATCGTGCTGGTGCGTATCCATTCGAGCAACGGCATGGCGCTGGTGCAGACCTTGCTGCGCGCGCAGCCGCTATGGGGGTTTGGCGGCATCGCGGCCGACCTGGTGATCTTCAACAGCGAGGTCAATTCCTACCTGATGCCACTGCAGCGGGAGATCCTGGCGCTGCGCGACCGCACGCTGCAGCAGGTGGAAAACAGCTTTCCGGGCAGCAATGGCACCGGCTTTTTCCTGCTGCGCGACCAGGACGTGACGGACTTCGAGAAAGCGTCGCTGAAGGCCCTTGCGCGCGTGGTGTTCATTGCCGATGGCCGGCCGCTGGAGCAGCAGGTCGCCGCCTTGCAGGAAGCCGCCAGCCAACTGCGCGCAGCCGCATCGCCCGCCGTGCCGGCCCTGCCCGAAAGCCGTCCGCAACCGGGCCGCGTGATGAGCCTGCCCCCGGGTCATTTTGATGCGGCCAGCGGGGAGTTCCAGTTCGAGGTTGACGGCCAGCAGCGGCCGCCGCGGCCCTGGGTCAACGTCATTTCGGGGCCGTCGTTCGGCTTTCAGGTGTCGGAGGCGGGCGCGGGCTACACCTGGGCGACTAACAGCCGGCTGCACCAGGTCACGCCCTGGTCCAACGACCCGGTTCAGGACCCCTGCTTCGAGCACTACCTGCTGCAGGACCAGGACACCCGCAAGCTGCTGGCCCTGACACCCGCCACCGAAACCGGTTCGGCCGCCGGAAACCAGCGCTTCCAGGTGCGCCACGGCCAGGGCTACACCGTGTTCGACGTCCTGCACGGCGACCTGCAGGTCGAAACAACGTTCTTTGCCGACCGCAGCGAGCCGGTGAAAGTCGTGCGCGTCAGGCTGCACAACCTGGGCGGCGGCAAGCGCCGGCTTCGCGCGCTGGCGTTGGTCGAGTGGCAGCTGGGCGCAGCGCGCCGCGACCGCCGCACGCTGCACACCTGGAAGGCCGACCTGCACCCCACCGTGTTCGCGCAGCAGCGCGAAAGCCGCGCCGGCTTTGGCGGCAACACGGCGTTTGTCAGCCTGTCCGGTGTGGCGGGCGCCGCGCAGTGGACCTGCGACCGCAACGAATTTTTCGACATCGCCGGCCGGCTGGTGCTGCCTGCTGTGCTCGGCCGGCAGGCTGCGGGCGGAATCGACCCCTGCGCGGCGCTGGCCGGAGACTTTCTGCTGGCCCCCGGCCAGACGCTGGAACTGGCTTTCCTGCTCGGCCATGCGGGCACCGCCTCAGGCGCCGAGTTGCTGGCCAGCGACTGGCAATCGAGAAACCTCGAACAGGCGCTGGTGGGCGTGAAAGACTACTGGAACGGCCTGCTCGAGAAAATTCAGGTCCGCACGCCCGACCCGCTTTTTGACGCGCTGGTCAACCGCTGGCTGCTCTACCAGACACTGACGTCACGCCTGTGGGCCAAGGCCGGCTTCTACCAGGCCGGCGGCGCATCGGGCTTTCGCGACCAGTTGCAGGATGCGATGGCTTTTGCCACCTTTGATCCGGCGCGGCTGCGCGCGCAGATCATCCTGAACGCCTCGCGGCAGTTCCCCGAGGGCGACGTGCAGCACTGGTGGCATGCGCCCGGTGGCGAAGGCGTGCGCACGCATTTTTCCGATGACCTGCTGTGGCTGCCCTTTGCCTGCGCGCACTACGTCGAGGTGACAGGCGACATGAGCCTTCTTGACGAGCAGGTGGCCTTCATCGAAGGCATGGAAATTCCGCAGGGCGCCGAAGACGCCTACTACGCGCCGCAAACGAGCGACCAGCGCGCGACCGTGTTTGAGCACTGCGCCCGCGCGATCGACCGCAGCCTGGCCGTGGGCGTGCACGGCCTTCCGCTGATGGGCACCGGGGACTGGAATGACGGCATGAACCGGGTCGGGCATGAAGGGCGTGGCGAGTCGGTGTGGCTGGGGTGGTTTTTATGCAGCGTGGTGAGCCGGTTCGGCCCGCTCGCAAGCCGGCGTGGCGAAACAGATCGCCTGAGCCGGTGGGGCCAGAGCCGCGATGGCTGGATCGAGGCGCTGCACAGCCACGGCTGGGACGGCGCATGGTTCCGGCGCGCGTTTTTCGACAACGGCGCGTCGCTCGGGTCCGCCAGCAACGCCGAATGCCGCATCGACCTGATCGCGCAGGCCTGGGCGGTGCTTTCAGAAGCCTCCCGCGAGGCCTACACCGCGCCCGCCATGGCATCGATGAAGCGTGAACTGATCGATGCCGATGCGGGCCTGCTACGCCTGTTGACTCCGCCGTTCGCCCATTCGGAAAACAACCCGGGCTATATCCAGGCCTACCCGTCCGGCGTGCGCGAAAACGGCGGCCAGTATTCGCACGCGGCGGTGTGGGCCATGATGGCGCAGACCGCCACCGGCGACGCGGAAGGCGCCTGGGAGAGCTTCAAGGCGCTGAGCCCGGCGCACCGCAGCGCGCACCCGGTGCACGGGCCGCTGTATGAACTGGAGCCGTATGTGATGGCGGGCGACATCTATGGCGCCGCGCCTTACATGGGCCGCGGCGGCTGGAGCTGGTACACCGGCTCGGCGGCCTGGCTGCACCGCGCCGCACTGGAAAATCTGCTGGGCCTGAAGATCCGGCCGGGCGAGCTGTCGCTCACGCCGTGCCTGCCGGCGCACTGGCCGTTTGTCGAGCTGACGGCTTCGGTGCAGGACAAGGTTGTTCACATCCGCTGGCAGCGCGCAGGCGTGGCCGACGAGCCGGCGTTCCACGCCGACCGCGTGGTCGCCGAAGGCCAGGCGGTGGCGCTGGCCGACCTGCCTTCGCCTTGCTACCTGCTGCTGCGCGCGGAGCCGCGCACCACCGGGGCACCGCAAGCGCCGCGCGCAGACGGTGAGCCGGCGTCCAACCCCAGTCTGGACGCTATCAAATAAATAGCTGCCCGCGTAGATAATACCTGGGCTGCAGGCCTGAAACGCTTGAAAAAACGCGTCCAGAGCGCCATAAGGGGCGCGGAGGCGCTACGGACGCTATTGCTTCGGCCCGATGAAGTCTTAATTCCGTACTGGCTGGGCCGGTCGAAGCCAGTGCAAACCCTTCGACGAGCTCAGGGCGAACGGTTCAGATTTCAAAGGGCCGGATCAATAAAAGCTTCGCGACGCAGCCGCGTAGTGCCGTTCGTGCGTGGCGAGAAAGCCGGCACCGAACCCCCGCAGAGGACGTTCAGACCGGCTCGTCCGGCAGGATCGCACCCAGACGCGGCTCATGGCGGGGCTCGTGTTTGTCGAGCACGCTGGCCACCGCCCGCTTGAGCTTGCCTGCGGCGCCGCTGATGGCTTGATGGGCATTGCCGGCGCGGTGTTTGACCACCACCGGGTCAAGTCCCACCAGCCTGGCTTCAAGCGTGCACTGGATTTCGTCGGGCGTGGCTTTGACATGGCTGATTTCGTCGGAAATATGCGCTTCGACGCGCGTGACGCTCTCGCCAAATCGATCCAGCGCGGACTTGACCACATCGGTCAGGTGCTCGCCCATCTGGTGGCGTCCGTCCACATGGGGGTCGGTGTTGAGAAAAACTTGCATCGCTATCCTTCGGCAAGGCATGGGCCGGAACCCATCGAGTCAATGAAATAAAACCAGTCCAGGAGTGGCCGGTGGTGCGCGGTGATGCACGATGGTGCGCCCCGACCACACCATCATGCGCCTTTGTCAATCGCGCAGCGCGGGCGCGGGCGGCTTGTGTCTGTAGGCCGTTTCATACGCAGCCTTTGCAAAGGTGCGGTGCGTATCGGCAAGCGAATGTGAACGGCCGCCCGAATGACACGTCTCACGCGCGGTAGGCTCAAGTGTTTGCTACATAAATAATAGCTACAAACCAAGGAAGCACCTTGGCTAGAGGCCTGAATAGCTTAAATTTCCGGTCTGGAGCATTACTTCCGCGACTCAGGGCCGTCGCGGGTGTACGACGCATGCAGGTGTGCCGGCGTCGCAGACGTCTTGCGCATCCGGATATTGAGCATTTCAACGACGACCGAGAACGCCATCGCAAAGTAAACAAACCCTTTAGGCACATGGTATTCAAAGCCTTCGGCGATCAGCACCACGCCGACGAGCACCAGAAACGACAGCGCGAGCATCTTGATGGTCGGGTGTTTCGAGACAAATCGCCCGATCGCGCCGGCAAAAACCATCATCAGGGCCACCGAGGCAATCACCGCCGCGATCATGACCACCAGGCTGTCGACCATGCCGACCGCCGTGATGATTGAGTCGAGCGAGAACACCATGTCGACCACCATGATTTGCAGGATCACCGCCGTGAAGGTCGCCTTGACCGCGCTGGAGGCATGGCCCTCTACCCCTTCGATGGCCTGGTGGATTTCCCCGGTGCTTTTCCAGATCAGGAACAAGCCGCCGGCAATCAGGATCAGGTCACGGCCGGATATTTCCTGTCCGACCACCGTGAACATCGGTGCCGTCAGGCCAATGATCCACGACAGCACCAGCAGCAGTCCGATGCGCATGAACATGGCCATGAACAAACCAATCTTGCGGGCCAGCTCCTGCTTTTCTTTGGGCAGTTTGTCGACCAGGATGGATATGAAGATGATGTTGTCAATACCCAGCACCAGCTCCAGCGCCGTCAGGGTGAAAAAAGCAATCCATGCTTGCGGGTCCGACAGAATTTCCATCATTTTTCCGTTCGAGGTGTTGACTAAACAAAGGTGGTGATTATGAACACGCCAAGCAGGCTCGGCGCACCCTCTCCAGCAAGCCGGGACCGCGGGACTGGCTTTGCCAGACTGCAGGCGCAGCGGCCCCCTCGGGAGGCAGGAAGTTACGCGAAGCGAACGACCGTGGGGGCCACATACCATGGGGCGATTTCACGACCCGAGGAATTCACCGATGGGTTTGAGGTCATCCACCCGGTCGCACACCGACTTGACGATCATCAAGATCGGAATGCCCAGCAAAAGCCCCCACACACCCCACAACCAGCCCCAGGCCAGCATGCCGACAAACACGGCAACCGGGCTCATGCGGCTGGTGCGGCTGGTCAGCCATGGCGTCAGCAAATTGCCGGTCAGCGCGTGAATGAACAGCGACGCGCCGCCGACCAGCAAGGCCATGTTGAGCGAACCGAACTGCAAAAACCCGACCATGCCAGAGCCCACGGCCACCACCAGCGAGCCGACATAAGGCACAAAATTGAGTATGCCTGCGGCAATCCCCCAGACGGCGGCGTTGTCCAGGCCGATGGCCAGCAGCGCCAGCCAGGTCAGCACGCCCACCACCGCGCTGGTCAGCACCTGCACCTGGAGATAGCGCTGGATCTGGTCGGTGATTTCGTGCAGCGCCTGCAGCGTGATCTTCTTGCTGCTGAGATTGGGCCCCGCCAGCTTGACCAGCTTGCGCCGGAACGTATCGCCCGACAGCATCAGGAAATAGGTCAGAAAAATCACCACCGTGGCCTGGCCGATCAGGGCGATCAGCCCGACCGTACCGCTCCACAAATGATCCTTGATGTCAAACCGCTTCGGCTCGATCACGACCCGCATTGCGCCGCGCGACACCACCACCCCGCTGTTACCTTCCCGCGCCGCCTGCTCGATCTGCGACGCCGCCTTTTGCACCGTCTCCAGCGTACTTTCGGACTTGCCGCTTTTCACCCGGATCGTCTGCCTGAACTTCTGCGCCGCTGCGGGCAGCGAATCGACGAGGCGGACGGCTTCATCGCGCAGCGAGTAGGCGGTTGAGAACAGGGCGGCCAGGATGCCCAGCAGCAGCACCGCCGATCCCAGCCATCGCGGTATGCGCCGGTGCTCCATCCAGTTCACCAGGGGCGACAGGGCATAGCTGAACAGCACGCCCAGCATGACCGGAATAAGCACCGCCTTGGCCCATTGCAGCACAAAAACACTGGCAAAAAACGCCAGCACCACCATCGACATGTTGCGCACGTCCACCGGCATGTGCAGCAGCACCCGGCTCGGTTCATCGACCATCACAGGCTCGATGCCACCCGCAGGCGGCAGCGGGGATTCAGGCGTTAACGATGGCTCGGGTGTCAAAGACTGCTCTGGCGTCATGCGTGTCCCCACTGTTCTTGTCATCAAAGGCGTGCAATTCTGGTGATGCCGGCTGCGAGGGCGATCGGAAGCGCGGCGGTGGCTGGCCGGGGCTAAACCCCATGCCGCACCGCACCTGATTGGAACCCGGCGCCCGGGGAAAAACTGTAGGACGCCATCGCGGGCCGCGCGGCAGGTTGGCGTAAACTGCAGGATGCGGCAGGCGCCGCGTCAGGTCGCGATGGCTTCGCGTACGGCACTGAGCTGGCGGCGCGAGACCGCCAGCAGCTCGTCGATGCCGTTGAGCCGCACCGCCCAGCCTTCACCCTCTTCGGCATCGAAATGGCGCTCCAGCGCCCGCACGGCGCGCCGGGCGATCAGCGCATTGCGGTGAATGCGCATGAAATACGCTGCATGCTTTTCCTCCAGTTCGCTCAGGGAGCCGTCAAGGATGTAGCTGCGCACCGCCGTGCGGACGGTCACATACTTCAGCTCGGCCTTGAGGTAAAGCACTTCGGACAGAGGCACCCGTTCGGTCCGGCCCCGGTCCTGGATGATCAGTATTTCTTCAGTCGAATCGGCTCCAGGCCCTTTATTTACCTGCGCCAGGCGCTCTACTTTTTGTAGCGCCTGCTGCAGCCGCTCAAGGCGCACCGGCTTGGTCAGGTAGTCGATGGCCTCGATCTCGAAGGCCTGCACGGCATGCTCGGCGTGCGCCGTCACGAACACCACCGCAGGCGGCTGGGGCAGCGCCGCAATGGTTTTGGCCAGTGTCACGCCGTCCATGCCCGGCATGCGGATGTCCAGCAGCACGACATCGAAGGTGCCGAGTTTCAGGGCCCGCATCGCCTGCACCGCGTCGGCGGCCTCGGTGGCCACGACGGCCGACGGCGCAACGCAATCGCCCAGCAAGGTGGTCAGGCGCGAACGCGCCAGTGCCTCATCATCAACCAGCAACACGCGAAGTTTCATGCGGGTATCTCCATCCGGACCTGAAACACGCCGTCCTTGAAGGCGGTTCTGAAACTCGCCTGCACGTCATGCAGCAGGACGAGACGTTCGCGCACATTGGCCAGCGCCAGGCCGTTGCCGCGCTCACCCGCGCCGGCCGGTGTGGTGTTGGTGACCTTGATCACCACCGAACTGCCGCGCCGAAGGGTCGATATGCGCAGTTGCGCGCCTGTGGCGCTGGGCTCGACACCGTGCTTGACGGCATTTTCAACCAGCGGCTGCAGCAGCAGCGGAGGAAGCTTGGCCTGGTCGGCATGGCTGTCCAGGCTCCACACCACGCGCAGCCGATCACCGAAACGGATCTGCTCGATTTCAAGGTAGCGCTGCGCCAGGGCAATTTCCTGCCCCAGCGTCACTGATTCAGCGGGGTCGGCCAGCGCATGGCGGAACAGCTCGCTCAAGTCTTCCAGCACGGCCTCGGCCTTGGCCGGCTCGGCGCGCACCAGGGCAATGGCGCTGTTGAGCGTGTTGAACAGAAAATGCGGCCGGATACGCGACTGCAATTCGGCCAGGCGTGCCGCCGTGGCTGCCGGCGTCTGCGCCTTGGCGCGCCAGAACAGCGCCGTCAGCAGCATGGCCGAGACCAGGGCACCGGCCGCCGCGCTGGCCCACCACGGCGCCGGTTGCAGCAAGCCCATCAGAACCAGCAGTCCGCAGCCATAGAGACCGGCCGCAGCGCCCAGCGCAATCCCGACCAACCACTGCAGCGCCGAAGCGAGCCGGCTCAGGCGTGATTTCAGCGCACAGGCGGCAATCAGCCAGGCCAGCGTTGCCGGCAAAACACCACCGGTGAGCAGCGAGAACCGCAGCAGCCAATCGACAACCTGCCCAGCGCCGAACATGGCCACCACGCCCGCCACGGCTTCGACGAACAGCACCGCACGCAGCACCACGCCGACATGGCAGGCGTCGAACATGCTGGCACGGGCGGCTGGCCGCTCGGCAGGTTCCACACCGCCCGCAACCAGCCCGCCCAGCACAGAGGTTTCATCGAAGAGTTGGGGTTCGGTCGGCGACGCCATGGGTTAACGCATAGTGCTCTTGAAATGCCTTCAGCGGTGAACAAGCCGCCTGCGGCGCGGCGTTGCCGGCCGGCAGACAGATAAAATCATAGCCGCGAGTATTGCACCAGAAGCACCATGCCGCGCAACCGGCCACCCGTCCGGGTGCGGTTCGCCGGGTACAGGCCAGGCGCGCGCCCCCCTTACCGCGTCATGTTTTCTGCTGTTTTTGCTTCTTCGTGCCTGATGGTCTGCAGGCCTGTGAGGGCCGCTCCTCCGGCCCAGGCCTGCCCCGCCATGACCCGTGATCCATGACCCGTGACCGCCTGAAAGAACCCCCGCCGTGAACCAATTCGACAAAAAATCCCAAGCCTGGTCTGCCCTGTTTTCCGAGCCCATGAGCGACCTCGTCAAGCGCTACACGGCCAGCGTTTTTTTCGACAAGCGGCTATGGCAGGCTGACATCACCGGCTCGCTGGCCCATGCCGACATGCTGGCGGCGCAAAAGATCATCGGCGCCGAAGACCACGCAGCGATTCAAAAAGGCCTGGGCCAGATCACGGCCGAAATCGAGTCGGGCGCTTTCGAATGGAAGCTCGATCTGGAAGACGTGCACCTCAATATTGAGGCCCGATTGACGCAGCTCGTGGGTGACGCCGGCAAGCGCCTGCACACGGGTCGTTCGCGCAATGACCAGGTCGCGACCGATGTGCGCCTGTGGCTGCGCAGCGAGATCGATCTGATCGGCGGCCTCCTCACGGATCTGCAGGTTGCGCTGGTCGATATCGCCGAGAAAAACGTCGAGGTCATCCTGCCCGGCTTCACCCACCTGCAGGTCGCCCAGCCCGTCAGCTTCGGCCACCACATGCTGGCCTATGTGGAAATGTTTGCCCGCGACGCCGAGCGCCTGCTCGACGTGCGCAAGCGCGTCAACCGCCTGCCGCTAGGCGCAGCGGCCCTCGCCGGCACCAGCTACCCGCTGGACCGCGAGCGTGTGGCAAAAACGCTGGCCATGGAAGGCATCTGCCAGAA
>NCGI01000324.1 GCA_002256925.1 Polaromonas sp. 28-63-22 | reverse complement strand
CCCTGGGCCATGGCCAAACTGAAATAGCGCCGGCCGATATCGAGCCGCAGGGCGTGGTCGTCGGGCCGCCCCACCAGTTGCCGCCGCAGCGATTCAAGCTGCCGGGCGGCTGGGTCGCTGGTCAGCGGCAGGCGTTCAACAACCTCGCTGTCGCTCGAAGGGGTGAAAGGCGCTGCGTCGGCAAGGCTGACGCCAAGCGCGAGCAGCCAGGCCCAGCTGGAAAATCTCATGGGGAATCAGTCGCTATGAAGTTGATAGCTGCCCGCGCAGGTATTACCTGGGCTGGATGCCTATTTGGTGCCGAAAATGCGGTCGCCGGCGTCACCCAGACCCGGCAGGATGTAGCCGTGGTCATTGAGCTGACGGTCGATGGCGGCAGTGTAGATGGGGACGTCCGGGTGGGCTTTTTGAAGTGCGGCGATGCCTTCGGGGCAGGTCAGCAGGCAGACGAACTTGATCGACTTGGGGTTGAGTTCCTTGATGCGCTCGACCGCTGCGATGGCCGAGTTGCCGGTGGCCAGCATCGGGTCCACCACCACCACGTCGCGCTCCTGCATGCCTTGCGGCATCTTGAAGTAATACTCCACCGCCGTCAGCGTTTTGGGGTCGCGGTAGAGGCCGACATGGCCCACACGGGCACCCGGCACCACGCTCAGCATGCCTTCAAGAATGCCGTTGCCGGCACGCAAAATCGAGACGAAGACGAGCTTCTTGCCGTCGATCATTTTCGACGTGGTGACTTCGAGCGGCGTTTCAATCTCGACCTCCTGCATCGGCATGTCGCGCGTGACTTCATAGGCCATCAGCATGCTCAGTTCGTTGAGCAGAGTGCGAAAGGTGGTGGTTGATGCGTCCTTGCGGCGCATCAGCGTGAGCTTGTGCTGCACCAGCGGGTGGTCGATCAGGTGAACGTTGTCGCTGCGGAGGGTCATGTGAGCCTGGTGGATCTCTGTTTGATCTTTGTTTTAAAAGACAGTGCCGTCGCTTTGAATGGTCAGGGGCGGCGTGCCTCCACGCAATTGCTGTGCCAAAGCGCGTCCGGCGGCCCAGGTTCCCCCTTCCAGTACGCAGGCCAGCGGCATCTGGATGTCGGTCAATCCTAACTGCTCGCGAACCATGGGCGCCAGCTCGTCGAGCAGCGCCACCGTCAGCGCGCGCCATTCAACAATAAGCTCATCGCCGGGCTGATGCACGCGGCCCGCCTGCGACGCGTCTTTCAGGCGCAGCACGCCGGCATCGAGAAACAGGCCACCGTTGCGGTATTCAGGCAGGCCGGTCAGCGCGTCGAGCCCATTGACGCGAATACCGGCCCACTGAAAGGGTTCGAGCAGGGAATAGGTCAGCCACTGCGACAGCTTGTGAAACGGCATCCAGCCGTCGGTCAGGTTCGGCGGCTGGGCACCGCAGCTTGCGGCGCGGTGCTGCCAGCAGTCGCCAAGCGCTATACTTTCAATAGCATTTTGCGCAGGCCAGATGGGGGCTAGCGACGTTAAAAGCACAGAAAGCAGGTCGTGCGCGTCAATCGCGTTGGTATCCTCGGTCAGCAGATCGAACAAATGGCCGGGCCGCGCCGGCTGGCCAAAAACCTCGGGCTGGTTTTCCAGCGCCTGCCCGAGGCGACGCAGCAGCGCCGCGCGACCTTCCAGCCCCACCAGGGGGTTGCCTGGCGTGACCTGAAACGCGTTGCCCAGCCGTTCGGCGGTGATGGCCTGCAGCCCCTGCGCGTCGGCGCGCATCGGCTGCATCGGGTCGCTGGAAAAAAGGCCCGCCATGAAGGCGTGAAAGCTCGCCACGCCCAGGCCTTCGGAGCGGGTGAAGCGCTGGGCTGGTCGCTGGCCGGCGGCGGCCTCGCAGTAGCTCCAGTGGGGTCCGGCGCCGGCGTCAAGCAGCACGCTCACCAGGGCCAGATCGATCTGGGCGCGGGCCTGCTCGGCTGCCGAGGCATAGCCCAGCTTGCGTTGCAGCTGCGCGGCCCGGTCGATGCCGCCGGCCTCGAAATGGCGCCAGCGGCTGTGGTACGGAATCTTCAGGTCGGGGTAGCGGGCGCGGGTGAGCTCGGCCACGAGCGCGGCGGCATTGTCCATCGCACCATCGTTGACGGTGAACCATGCCGATTCGCCACGGCGTGCGCGTGCCAGCAGGGC
>NCGI01000323.1 GCA_002256925.1 Polaromonas sp. 28-63-22 | reverse complement strand
TTAAGCAAAACAGGCCTGCAGCCCAATCAGAATGGGCGCAACCAGCTATTAATTTCGTAGCGTCTGGTGGCCACCGCGTTGCTGATTTTGAAGCACTGTGGCCTGCCTGGAAAGGTACGGGCAACGCGGCCGATCCCGCAGGTGCCGCGCTTGCAGCCGGGGCCGAGGCAAACCCCGGCCACCGCACCACCAGCAGTGATGCGGCAGACACTGCAGAGCAAGGCGACTGGCCACTGGGCCGCGCTTTGGCCCAACTGCAGGGCATCTACATCCTGGCTGAAAACGCGCAGGGCCTGGTGATCATCGACATGCACGCGGCGCACGAGCGCATTGTGTATGAGCGCCTGAAAAGCCAGCTGCAAAACGCCAGCATCACCAGCCAGCCACTGCTGATTCCGGCCACCTTTGCGGCCAGCCCGCATGAAGTGGCCACCGCCGAAGCGCACACCGACACGCTGGCCGCGCTGGGCCTGGAGATCACGCCGTTCTCGGCGAAAACGCTGGCCGTTCGCGCCGTGCCGACCAGCCTGTTGCAGGGCGATCCGGTGGAGTTGGCCAGGGGCGTGCTGGCAGAACTGGCCCAGCACGATGTCAGTACCGTGATCCAGCGCGCCCGCGACGAACTGTTGTCCACCATGGCTTGCCACGGCGCGGTGCGCGCCAACCGTAAACTGACCGAAGGCGAGATGAACGCCCTGCTGCGCCAGATGGAAGCCACCGAACGGTCCGACCAGTGCAACCACGGACGCCCCACCTGGCGGCAGATCAGCATCCGCGAGCTGGATGCGCTGTTCATGCGCGGCCGGTAGGTCGCGGGCTCTGCGGGGCTCCGCGAGTTTTTCCGGGCGTTACCGGCCCCCGGGCTTTACGCGGCGTTGACGCACCGACGCTAAACTTGTCTGCGAAAAGGCGATCCATCATCTTCATGAAACGCTGGCACATCTTCGCTTCGCTCCTGACGGCCCTGGCTTTGCTGGCGAGCTGCGCCACCCTTGATGAAAAGCAGCGCGCCTGGATCTTTCAGCCGAGTGACCGCAGCTGGGGCGGTGGCGCGCTGGCCGCCGAGGGCATGGACGATGTCTGGATTGACTTCACGGCCAGGGCAGGGCTTCTGGACGCACTTGACGATGCGGGGCGCACCAAAGACGTGCGGTTGCACGGGCTCTGGCTGGCCGACGCGCAGCCTCTGAGCCCCACAACGCCGGTGCTGCTGTACCTGCATGGTGCGCGTTACAACGTGACCGGCTCGGCCCCGCGCATGCGCCGCATGCACCAGCTCGGGTTTTCGGTGCTGGCCATCGACTACCGGGGCTTCGGCAAAAGCACGGCGCGATTACCCTCGGAAGCATCAGCCTACGAAGATGCGCGCGCCGCCTGGGACTGGCTGGCGAAAAAATACCCCAACAACCCGCGCTATATTTTTGGTCACTCGCTGGGCGGCTCGATTGCCATCAACCTGGCCGGCGAAGTGACCGACGAACGCGGCACGATTGTCGAAAGCACCTTCACCTCGATTGCCGACGTGGTGAGCTCGTCCGAATGGGGCTGGATGCCTCTGTCGATGCTGATCACGCAGCGCTTCGAGGCCGTGAACAAGGTAAAAAATATCGGCTCGCCGCTGCTGGTGGTGCATGGCGGGGCCGACCGGCTGATTGCGCCGACCCTGGGGCGCAAACTGTTTGAAGCCGCCGTCGAGCCCAAGCGTTTCGTGCTGGTCGAAGGCGGCTCGCACCACAACACCAACCTGGTCGGCCTGCCGCAATACCGGCAGGCGCTGGCCGATCTGATGGGCTTGCGCCAGCCCGGGCAACCCGGGCAGCCCGCCTCGGCCGCCGCGCTGCAGTCGCGCGCCACCGCCGAGTAAACCGCGCAGGGTTTCCCGGCACCGGGCGGGTCGGCAAAGCGGTCGATCTGCTACCCTCAGCCCGATGCCTGCTTCCTCTTCGAATCCCGCCCGGGCCATTGCAGCGGCGGCCTCCAGCCCTGCGGCACCCACGATGTCGGCTGGCCTGATCGTCATCACGCTGTCCCTGCTGCTGGGCATCCAGCCTGTCACCACCGACCTGTACCTTCCCGCCCTGCCGGCGCTGACCGAAAGCTTTGCGGCGCCGATGCACCACGCCCAGCTCACGCTCAGCGCGCTG
>NCGI01000322.1 GCA_002256925.1 Polaromonas sp. 28-63-22 | reverse complement strand
CCCAGAATCAGTCTGGCATTGATACTTTTTTTAGTGCCGAAAACTGAAGGCAAAGCAAAGCCACCGAACGCGTTTCCCATCAATTCCAGGCATCAAATACGCCTTGAGCCCACGTTCTACCTGCGCAAACAGCTATCGAAATAATAGCATTCATCCCGGTGTGCTGTCCCGGTCATGCCTGGTTTCACGCTTCGTTTTCAAGCAGCCGCTGCATAAACGCCTCGCACTGCGCCAACTGGGCCAGCGCCACAAACTCATTCGGCCGGTGTGCCTGTTCGATGTCGCCGGGGCCGCAGATCACGGTCGGGATGCCGGCCGCCTGAAACAGACCGCCTTCGGTGCCGTAAGACACCGCGCCGTTCGGCTTGTTGCGTGACAGTGCCGTGGCGAGTTTGACGATCTCATCGGTCTCCTGCATGTTCATGCCGGGCGCGCTGTTCATCATTTCAAGCTGGATGGCGGCATTGGGCTCGATGCGCTGCATTTCGGGCAGTAGCGTGGCAGCGTAGTCTTTGACTTCCTGGAAAAGCTTGTGCTCGGACGCGCCTGGCAAGGTGCGCGCCTCGAAAATAAACTCGCAGTCTTTCGGCACGATGTTGGCCGCCAGGCCACCCCGGATCAAGCCGGTTTGCATGGTGGTGAAAGGCACGGTGAACGCGTAGTCACGCGTTTCCAGTTGCTGCAGGCGGTCAGCCATCTGGCGGATATAGACGATGATGCGGGCGGCGTATTCGATCGAATTGACGCCCTGCGTGGTGTAGCTGGAATGGGCCTCGCGCCCGGTGATGCAGCAGCGAAAACGGTGGGTGCCCTTGTGCGCAATGATGGGCTGCATCAGCGTCGGTTCGCCGACGATGCAGCCGGCGGTTTTCAGACCGATCTCCTGCAGATCCTTGATCAGCCCGCGCACGCCGATGCAGCCGACTTCTTCGTCGTAGGAGAACGCAAAATGCAACGGCGCATCGGCCTTGCTGGCCAGAAACTTCGGCGCCATGACCAGCGCGGTGGCGATGTAGCCTTTCATGTCGGCGCTACCCCGGCCATAAAGCTTGTCACCGATGATCGTCGCCTTGAACGGGTCGGTGTCCCAGGCCTGGCCTTCCACCGGCACCACATCGGTGTGGCCCGACAGCACGAGGCCGGGCCGGCTGCCCTCACCCAGCGTGGCGAACAGGTTGGCCTTCTTGCCGGTGGCGTCGTAGGTCAGGCGCGAGGTGGCGCCGAGGCCGGCCAGGTAGTCACGCGTCCACTCGATCAGGCCAAGGTTGGAATCCCTGGACACCGTGGGGAAGGCGATAAGGCGCTCGATCATCGTCAGCAGTTCTTTGGAGGGCTGCTGGCTGGTTTCGGGGTTTGCTTGCGAGGAGGTCATGGTGATGGGGTCCAGATAGTTTCAGCGCTGGTCGTTGAGGTGACAGGCCGAGAAATGCGCGGGTGCGATTTCTTTCAGGGCGGGCTTCTCGACGCTGCAGCGCGGCATCGCGTGCGAACAACGGGGGTGAAAATGGCAGCCGGGCGGCGGATTCAACGGCGATGGAATCTCGCCTTTCACGGCAAAAAATTCGGTCTTGCGCACTTCCAGTTTAGGCGCAGACGCCAACAAGGCCTGCGTGTAGGGGTGATTGGCCCGGGCGAACACTTCTTCGGCACGCGCCGACTCGACCACGCGGCCCAGGTACATGATGACGACGCGGTCGGACAGGTGCCGCACGACGCCCAGGTCATGGCTGATAAACAGATAAGTCAGGTTCAGCTCGTCGCGCAGCTTGATGAAAAGATTCAGCACCTGCGCCTGAATCGACACATCGAGCGCCGCCACCGCCTCGTCGCACACCAGGAACTCGGGTTGTACCGCCAGCGCGCGCGCAATGCCGACGCGCGCCCGCTGCCCGCCCGAAAACTGGTGCGGAAACCGGCGCAGCACGGCCGGGTCGAGTCCAACGCGCTGCAGCAGGCCCTCGACATACGCCGACTGCTCGCGGCCGGGAATCATGCCGTGCGCCACCGGCGCTTCACCCACAATGTCCAGCACGCGCATGCGCGGGTTGAGCGAGGCGTACGGGTCCTGAAAAATCATCTGGATGCCGAGCTGTTTTTTGCGGCGCTCGGAAGGCGCCATCCGGTCGATCTCCTCGCCTTTCCAGCGCCG
>NCGI01000321.1 GCA_002256925.1 Polaromonas sp. 28-63-22 | reverse complement strand
GCGGCGACCACGCCTTCAGCCGTGATACGCGAGGCGGCCTTGCCGGCCTTGTTGCCCAGCTTGACGCGCAGGATTTCTTCCGCTTTCTCGAAATTGCCGTCAGCCTCGGTCAATGCTTTCTTGCACTCCATCATCGGGGCGTCGGTCTTGGCGCGCAGTTCGGCGACCATGCTTGCGGTAATAGCCATTGAATATTCTCCGTGTATCGTGATGACCGGTGCGCCACTGTCTGTGCCGACCGGTCTCTATCATTAAGTTGTGAAAAAGGGGCTACGCGAGCCCCTTTTTCGCGTCTGGCGCAGCGCCAAAAACAATCAGCTGGCTGCGTTTTCCACTTCTACAAATTCGTCGGAACTCTCGCTGGCGACGGCCTTGACGACGTCGTTCATGGCGTTTGCACGGCCTTCGATGATCGCGTCGGCAATGCCACGGGCATACAGCGCAACCGCTTTGGACGAGTCATCATTGCCGGGAATGACGTAGTCGATGCCAATCGGGGAATGGTTGGAGTCCACCACACCGATCAGCGGAATGCCAAGCTTCTTGGCTTCCAGAATCGCGATTTTGTGGAAACCCACGTCGATCACGAAAATCGCATCAGGCAGGGCGTTCATGTCCTGAATGCCGCCGATGTCTTTTTCGAGCTTTTCGATTTCGCGCTTGAAGGTCAGCTGCTCTTTCTTGCTGATCGTGTCAAGGCCGGCTTCCTGCTGCGCCTTCATTTCTTTCAGACGCTTGATCGAGGTCTTGACGGTTTTGAAATTGGTCAGCATGCCGCCGAGCCAGCGCTGGTCCACGAAGGGGACGCCAGCGCGCTTGGCTTCCATGGCGACAGTTTCGCGCGCCTGGCGCTTGGTGCCGACCATCAGGATGGTGCCGCGGTTGGCAGACAGCTGCTTCGCGAACTTCATCGCTTCCTGGTACATCGGCAGCGATTTTTCCAGGTTGATGATGTGAATACGGTTGCGATGGCCAAAGATATACGGGGCCATCTTCGGGTTCCAGAAGCGGGTCTGGTGTCCAAAATGGACGCCGGCTTCCAGCATTTCACGCATGCTCGTTGACATATGAATACTCCAAAGGTTGTGTCTAAAATCAGCGCTTATCGCCCTGAACACCAGGGCAACACCTTGAATGGCTGATTTGCGATTTACTTCGCGATCAACTTCCCCCGTCATTCAACGTTGGTCGTCATTCGCAAAGCCTGCTGAGTATAACACCCTAGCCACCATGCGTGACACCCTTCCTGCAGGCGACATTGACTCGACAAGGCGCGCCCTGAGCGCCGGGCAAACGTCGCCCGTCGACGTGCTGGCCGAGGCGGTCCGCATCGCCGCCAGCGACGCCTGCCGGCACGCGTATATGCCTGGCGCCCAACCCGGCACCCACGGCACAAACACCGGACCGTCGCCAGCGCCCGGGCCACTGGCGGGCATTCCCGTGTCGGTCAAGGATTTGTTTGATGTGGCTGGCCAGACCACGGCGGCGGGCTCCAGGGTGCTGGCGGACGCACCGGCCGCCGTGCGCGACAGCACCGCCGTGGCGCGCCTGCGGGCCGCCGGCGCGGTGCTGGCCGGGCGCACCAACATGGTGGAGTTCGCGTTTTCGGGCGTCGGCACCAACCCCCACTACGGCACGCCGGTGAACCCGGCCGACCCGGACGTAGCGCGCATTCCGGGGGGATCGTCGTCAGGCGCGGCAGTGTCAGTGGCCACAGGCGCGGCGCTGGCCGGCCTCGGGTCGGACACGGGTGGCTCGATCCGCATTCCGGCCGCACTTTGCGGACTCGTCGGCTTCAAAAGCACGGCGCGGCTGGTGCCGACAGTTGGCGCGCTGCCGCTGTCCACCACGCTCGACACGGTCTGCGCCTTGACGCGCTCCGTGCGCGATGCCGTCACGCTGCACGAAGTGCTTTCGGCGCGCCGTGTGCCGCTGAACGCAAAGCCGCTTGCGCAGCGCAGGCTCGCCGTGGTCCGCACGCACATGCAGGACGCACTTGACGACACGGTGGCGGCAGCCTTCCGGCGCAGCCTGCAGCTACTCAGCCAGGCCGGCGTCCAGGTGGCGACGATTGATCTTCCCGAGCTTGACGACCTGGCCACCATGTATGCCAGCGGTGGTTTTTCAGCGGCCGAAAGCTATGCCTGGCATCGCGATCTGATCGCCA
>NCGI01000320.1 GCA_002256925.1 Polaromonas sp. 28-63-22 | reverse complement strand
GTGGCGGGCAGGTGCTGCGGCACGCCGAGTTGCCGGTTGACGTGGCCGCTGCCGGCCAGCAGCACCACGACCTTGCCGGGCAGCGCGACTTCTTCAATGGTTTGGGCCATCGCCATGTCCTTGGCGACCTGGATGCGCGTCATCGGGGTGATCTGGCTTTCGGGCAGCAGGTTGCAGTGGCCGAGGCGAATCAGTTGCTGCTGCGCCTTCAGGGCCGGGCCGGGCAGTTGCACGTCGAGTTGGGCGTCGCCCATGCTGCTTTTCATCTGCGCGGCGGGCAGGTTGGCGCCGAGCACCGGTATGCCGGCGCGCACGGCGGTCATCACGGCCGGGCCGTAGTTGGCCCACGGCCAGCCCTTGTCGTTCCATTGCAGGGCGTTGCGGGTTTGCTGTTCGGTCGCGCTGGGCTTGAGTTTGGCGGTGCTCTGGCCGGCGTCGGCCATTTCAAGCGCCACCGCCGCCAGCAGGCCACGGCCGGCCAGGTGCGCGATGACTTGCTGCTCGATCTGGTGATGCTCGGCAGCGTCATGCTGCTCGCCGATCAGCAGCGCATCGGCCGGCAGCAGCGCGTCCACCCGGGCCGCTGTGGCTGTGGCGGCTGCCACGGTTCCCTCGGCGGGCTCAAGAATCGGTGACTCGGGCAGGCTGATGCAGCCGGCCAGCAGCGCCAGCGCCGTGATGACCATGGCGTAGCGTGCGGGCAGAAGGGAGAAGGGCGGGCGGCAGGGCAGGGCAAAATAAGGCATCGCCGCATACTAAGGCTTCCCGGCGCGCGCTGCCCCGGCGGGTGACTTGTCCGCGTGCGGCAGTCCAGTCTCCACGCCAGCGGCCTGCCGAATCGCTACCCGTCCGACCATGTCCTCCAACCCTGCCCCCATAGCCTCGCCCTGGCGCTCCAGCGCGCCGCTGCGCATCGCGCTCACCTTGCTGCTGGCGCTGGCGGCGGCGGGCCTGTGCCTGGCGTTGCGCACGCCGCTGCCGTGGATGATCGGGCCGCTGCTGGCGACCGCTGTGCTGTCGATGCTGGGTGGGCCGGCCGAAAGCTGGACGCCGCTGCGCAACACCGGGCAGTGGATCATTGGCGGCGCGCTGGGGCTTTATTTCACGCCGCAGGTGGTCAGCCTGGTGGCCGGGCTGTGGTGGGCCGTGGCGCTGAACATCGTGTGGGCGCTGGCGCTCGGACTCGGCTTTGGCGCCTGGCTTTACCGCGTGCACCACGGCCCGGGCATGTTGCATGTCAGTGGGCTGTCGCGCGTCACGACGTATTTTGCGTCTCCGATTGGCGCGGCCTCCGAGATGACGCTGATGGGCGAGCGCCACGGCGCGCAGACCGACCTGGTGGCCTCGGCGCACAGCCTGCGCGTGCTGCTGGTCACGCTGATCATTCCGTTCGGGTTCCAGTGGGCAGGCCTGCGCGGGCTGGACATGTCGCCGCCCGGCCTGCGCGAGGTGCATTGGCCGCAACTGGCCGTGCTGGCGCTGCTGACCGGCCTGGGTGCCTGGGCGATGGTGCTTTTGAAGCGCACCAACCCGTGGTTTATCGGCGCGCTGCTGGTGTCTTTGCTGCTGACGGCATGGGACATCCGGCTTTCGGCCATCCCGCAGGCCATGACCAACGCTGCGCAACTGCTGATCGGCATCAGCCTGGGCGTGCGGTTTACCAGCGGTTTTGTGCATCTGGCGCCGCGCTGGCTGGCGTCGGTTGCGCTGGCCACAGTGGGGATGATTGTGCTGTGCGCCGGCCTGGCCTGGGCGCTGGCGCAGTTCACGCATCTGCACTGGGCCACGCTGCTGCTGGGCACGTCACCGGGCGGCATTGCCGAGATGTCGATCACCGCCAAGGTGCTGCAGCTCGGCGTGCCGGTCGTCACCGCGTTTCATGTCACCCGGCTGGCGGCGGTGCTGCTGCTGGCCGAGCCGCTGTACCGCTGGTGCTACCGCCGCTGAGGCCGGCGCGCCAGTACGCGGGGGATGACGCGGCTCAATGCCGGAATTTCGACTCGCGCGTCACCACCGCCAGGTCCACGAAGGCCAGGCCCTGGCGGTTGGTCTTGTCGTAAACGGCTGGCAGGCCATTGATGTCCAGCGTAGCGACCTGCAGTGCGCCGGCAAAGCTTTCGCGCGTCGGGTTGGGGCCGGCCAGTTTCAGGGCCGCCACCAGCGCCTTGGCCGT
>NCGI01000319.1 GCA_002256925.1 Polaromonas sp. 28-63-22 | reverse complement strand
GTGGCTGCCCGATGTGTATCAGGGCGCGCCGACGGCGGTCACGCTGCTGATTGGTGGCGCGCCGCAGCTCGCCGCATTCGCCATCTGCATCCGGCTTCTGGTCGAGGGTTTGCTTCCGTTGGCCCTTGACTGGCAGCAAATGCTGGCTCTGATGGCGATTGGCTCGCTGCTGATCGGCAACCTGGCGGCGGTAGCGCAGTCCAACCTTAAGCGCATGCTGGCGTTTTCAACCATCTCCCAGATGGGTTTTCTGCTGCTTGGCCTGCTGGCGGGCGTGGCCAACGGCAACCAGCTCAACGCCGAAACGGCTTACAGCGCGGCCATGTTCTATGCCATCACCTACGTGCTCACCACGCTGGGCGCTTTTGGCATTATTTTGTTGCTGGCGCGTGCCGGTCATGAATCTGAAGAAATTACCGATCTGGCCGGTCTTAACCAGCGCAGCCCGCTCTATGCCGGCGTGATGGCCATCGCTATGTTTTCGCTGGCGGGTCTGCCGCCGCTGGTGGGCTTTTACGCCAAGCTGTCGGTGCTGCAGGCACTTATTTCTTCCGGGCAAACCAGTGCGCTCGTGCTGGCCGTTTTTGCGGTGATCATGTCGCTGATCGGTGCTTTCTATTACCTGCGCGTCGTCAAGGTGATGTATTTCGATGCGCCGGCACCGCACAATGCGCAGCCTATCTCAGCGCCGGCAGACGCCAGCGCGGTGCTTGCCATCAACGGCGCGCTCATCTTGATTCTGGGTCTGGTGCCGGGTGGTTTGATGACGCTTTGCGCGGAGTCGATCGGCAGCATCGTCAAATCGCTCGGAATCTGACACCCCATGAATCAAACCGCGTCGAGCTGGCTGGTGGTGGTGGCGGCGTTCCTCATCGCCAATCTGCCGTTCATCAGCAACCGGCTGTTTGCTGTCATTGCGCTCAAAACCCCCAAAAATCTGGGTTTGCGATTGGCCGAGCTGGTGGTCGGCTATTTTGTGGTCGGCGCACTGGGCCTGATGCTGGAGCAGCGCCTGGGGCAAATTGCGCCGCAGGGCTGGCAATTCTACGCCATCACCGGCACGCTTTTTGTCACCTTCGCGTTTCCCGGTTTCGTTTACCGCTATCTGTTCAGGAAAAACGCCTGAACGGCGCGCCTGGCAGCCATGCCTGATTCCCATCTGATTGAAACAAGGCTCGGTTCCGAGCGGGTGCTCAAGGGACATTTCCTCGACGTTCGCCGCGACGTGGTGCGCATGCCCGACGGCAGCGAAGCGACCCGCGAGTATGTGATCCATCCCGGCGCGGTGATGATCGTGGCGCAACGTGACGACGGCCAGTTGGTGCTGGAGCGGCAGTTTCGTTACCCGATGCAGTCGGTCATGATCGAATTTCCGGCCGGCAAGCTCGACGCGGGCGAGTCGTCGCTGGCCTGCGCGCGGCGCGAGCTGCTCGAAGAAACCGGCTACACCGCCCGCGAGTGGGCCAAAGCCGGCGTGCTGCATCCGGTGATCTCGTACTCCACCGAGTTCATCGACATCTGGTTCGCACGGGGCTTGAGCCTGGGCCACCGCGAGCTCGACGACGGCGAATTTCTCGACGTCTTTACTGCCACGCCAGCGTCTGTTTTGGCGTGGTGTGCCGACGGCAGCCTGACCGACGCCAAAACCCTGACCGGCATGCTGTGGCTGCAGAACGTGATGTCGGGCGCGTGGACTTTGAACTGGGAACCCGTGGCGTCGCCCTGACGCCCGATAATCGGGCCATGAAAGTCCTCAACCTTCAATGCGCGCAGCAGCATTCCTTTGAAGGCTGGTTCGCGTCCGAAGATGACTTCCAGTCGCAGTTGTCGCGGGACCTGATCGCCTGCCCGATGTGCGAGAGCAAGCGCATCGAAAAAATGCCCAGCGCGCCTCGGCTCAACCTCGGTGCGCTGCGGCCACCAGCGGACATCTCAGCCGCTGCCGGGGCGTCGCCGGCTGCGGTTGAAGCAGCGGGGCGTTTGGTCGAAGGCAGCGCGCCACCTGCTGCGCAGCAGGTGGTGGAGGCGTCTTCGGATGACCGCGTCGGGCGCAACCTGCTGGCCAATACCGAAGATGTCGGACGCCGCTTCGCCGCCGAAGCGCGCGGCATGCACTATGGCGACATCGAGACGCGCAGCATTCGCGGCCAGGCCAGTGCGCGCGAGGCCGTCGAGCTGCTGGAAGAGGGAATCGAGGTCATGCCCTTGCCGCTGCCGGCGGCTCTCAAAGAAACGCTGCAGTAGGCGCTGCAGGCGTGGACCGCCGCGCGGGTTTCCGCCTCACCCGTTTCCGCAGGCGTTGGTCTGCACGCTGAAAATCAAGCAAAAAATGCCTGAAGCCCATGTAATACCTGCGTGAGCAGCTATGCAATTGATAGCGACCCGGCGGACGGTGGTGCGTTGCCCGCCGCCAGAGGCCGCGCCCGTCATGCCGTTTTCCGCTCTGTATTTTCCGATACGGCCGTCGATGCAAGCGGCCAACCGTCAGGGGTACAAACCGCGCAACTCGCGCGTGTGCAGGATCCGCTTGCAGGCCACGATAAACGTTGCCGTGCGCAGGCTGACTTTCTGGTCCTGCGCCACCGCCCAGATGCCGGCAAAAGCGTTCTTCATGATCTTCACCAGACGCGCATTGATCTCGTCTTCGTCCCAGAAGAAGCTGGAGAAATCCTGCACCCATTCGAAATAGCTCACTGTCACGCCGCCCGCGTTGGCAATCACGTCGGGCAGCACCAGCACATTGCGCTCCTGCAAAATGTCGTCGGCTGCCGGTGTGGTCGGGCCGTTGGCGCCTTCGATGATCATGCGCGCCCGGATGCGGCCTGCGTTGGCGGCGGTGATCTGTTGCTCCAGCGCAGCCGGAATCAAAATATCGCAATCGACATCCCAGAAGCTGTCGCTGGCAAGGACTTCGGCCCCCGCAAAACCGGCCACGCTGCCGGCTTGCTCGACATGCCTGAGCAGCGACGGCACATCCAGTCCGGCTTCGCGGTAAATCGTGCCGCCGTGGTCCTGCACCGCCACCACTCGGGCACCGGCTTCGGCAAACAGTTTGCCGGCCACGCCGCCTACATTGCCAAAACCCTGCACCGCCACGCGCGCGCCTGAAATCTCCAGGCCGATGTGTTTGGCCGCTTCAAGACCGACCGTGAAAACGCCGCGCCCGGTGGCTTCGCGCCGGCCCAGCGAGCCGCCCAGGTCCACCGGCTTGCCCGTCACCACGCCGGTCGAGGTGGAGCCGGTGTTCATCGAATACGTGTCCATCATCCACGCCATGATCTGGTCGTTGGTGTTCACGTCGGGCGCCGGGATGTCTTTGTTCGGCCCGATGATGATGCCGATCTCGCTGGT
>NCGI01000047.1 GCA_002256925.1 Polaromonas sp. 28-63-22 | reverse complement strand
AATCTCGCTCCCCCCCTCACGAAACTCTTTCGCCTTTTCTTCAAACCCGCTGTCGATCTGCTTGATCGCAATCACGCCCGGGGCTGTAGCCAGCGTCGTGGTCGAAGGATTTAGCCGCGCAAACTCGCGCACCTCCTGAGAGATCTTCATCGAGCAGAACTTCGGTCCGCACATTGAACAGAAATGCGCTACCTTGGCGTTTTCCTTCGGCAGCGTTTCGTCGTGGTAGGCCATCGCCGTGTCGGGGTCGATGGCGAGGCGGAACTGGTCTTCCCAACGAAACTCGAAACGCGCCTTGCTGACCGCGTTGTCCCACATCTGCGCGCCCGGGTAACCCTTGGCCAGGTCGCCCGCGTGCGCGGCGATCTTGTAGGCGATCAGGCCCTGCTTCACGTCGTCGCGGTTCGGCAGGCCGAGATGCTCCTTCGGCGTCACGTAGCAGAGCATGGCGGTGCCGTACCAGCCGATATTCGCCGCGCCCATCGCCGACGAAATGTGGTCGTAGCCGGGCGAAATGTCGGTGATCAGCGGTCCCAGCGTGTAGAACGGCGCTTCAAAGCAGGCCTCTAACTGCTTCTCGACGTTTTCCTTGACCAGCTGCAGCGGCACATGGCCGGGGCCTTCGATCATCACCTGCACGTCGTGCTTCCAGGCGATCTGCGTCAGCTCGCCGAGCGTGTGCAGCTCGGCAAACTGCGCTTCATCGTTCGCATCGGCAATCGAGCCCGGGCGCAGGCCGTCGCCGAGCGAGAAGCAGACGTCATACGCTTTCATGATCTCGCAGATCTCTTCGAAGCGCTCGTACAAAAAGCTTTCCTTGTGGTGTGACAGGCACCACTTCGCCATGATGGAGCCACCGCGCGAGACGATGCCGGTCAGCCGGTTCGCCGTCAGTGGCACATAGGCCAGGCGCACGCCGGCGTGGATGGTGAAGTAGTCCACGCCCTGCTCGGCCTGCTCGATCAGCGTGTCGCGGAAGATTTCCCAGGTCAGGTCTTCGGCCTTGCCATTGACTTTTTCCAGCGCCTGGTAGATCGGCACCGTGCCGATCGGCACTGGCGAGTTGCGCAAAATCCATTCGCGCGTTTCATGAATGTTCTCGCCGGTCGACAAGTCCATCACGGTGTCGGCGCCCCAGCGAATCGACCACACCAGCTTGTCCACTTCTTCTTCAATGGACGAGGTGACGGCCGAGTTGCCGATGTTGGCGTTGACCTTGATCAAAAAGTTGCGGCCGATGATCATCGGCTCGCTCTCGGGGTGGTTGATGTTGTTCGGAATCACTGCGCGGCCGCGCGCGACTTCATCACGCACGAATTCGGCCGTGATTTCCTGCGGAATCGACGCGCCAAACGAATGGCCTTTTTTCGGCATGCGCTCGGTCGCCAGACGCTCGGCCAGCTGCGCGCGCACCAGGTTCTCGCGGATGGCGATGTATTCCATCTCGGGGGTGATGATGCCTTTGCGCGCATAGTGCATTTGCGACACATTGGCACCTGCTTTGGCGCGGCGCGGCACGGGCGCATGCGCCATGCGCAGCGCACTCAGTGCCGGGTCGTTCAGGCGCTCGCGCCCATAGGCGCTGCTGATGCCGGGCAGGGCTTCGGTGTCGGCCCGCTCGTTGATCCACGCGCCGCGCAGGGGAGCCAGGCCGCGTGTGATGTCGATCGTTGCGGCCGGGTCGGTGTACACGCCCGACGAGTCAAACAGGCGCAGCGGCGGGTTGGCTTCACGGCGCGTCTCGGAGCCTTCGGCCACCAGCGTGTCGGTCAGCGTGACTTCCCGAAAAGGCACGCGAATATCTGGCCGCGAACCTTCGATATAAATTTTGGCGGAGCCCGGGAAGGGCGTGCGCGTGATCCGGCTGGTGAGGTCGTTGGTATCAACGGTGAGGCGGGTTTTAGCCATGGCTTGAGTCTCCAGAAGGTCCGTGAAGGGATGCCTGCCTGGGGAGCCGGAGATTTTTCGGGGCCACCGTGACGGTGCCATCGAAAACCCGGAGCCAATTGCGTTGTTCCCTACGCGGGGATGACCCCGATCAGGTTCAGCGGGTCTCGCATCCAGTGATGGACTTCTGCGATCTCAGCCTTGGATAAAAACCCTTGGCACCCCGACAAGCTGCTTCATTGTAAGCATTCGGGATTTCGCTGCAACTGCTGATGGGGCGCCGGTGCGGGTGCGGGGGCATTCACCGCAGAGGCGCAGAGAACGCAGAGGAAGCAAGGCAGAGAAAGACAATCATTTTGAATTTCCTCTGCGGCCCTCTGCGTCCTCTGCGTCCTCTGCGTCCTCTGCGTCCTCTGCGTCCTCTGCGTCCTCTGCGCCTCTGCGGTAAAAGGTTTTTCTGCTTAAAGGCTAGAACGGCGCCTCGGCCAGCTCCTGGGCCGTCAACACTTTCGGTGCAGCCGCCACGCCGATTTGCATTTCTCCGCCCAGCGCTTCGAGCAGGTCGGGAATCAGCTTCCTGATCTCGCCGGTGGCAATTGCCGCATCGGCGTCAAAGCGGTCGTCCTTGCTGGCCGACGCATCGTCCTGGTACACGCCCTCGACAAACGCCAGCTTCCTGATCTGCAGGCCCTCGGTCAGCACGAACGAGATCCGGCCTTCCCAGGTCAGCGCGAGCCGCGTCGGCAGCTTGCCGTTGGTGATGTGCTGCTGCACCTCTTCGATGTCCAGCGCGTGGCGTGAATAGCGCACCACGGCTTTGGAGTCGTCCGCCGCCTTGAGCTCGCATTCGCGGTCCACGCTGAAACCGGCGGGCGGCTCCTGGCTCAGCAGCCAGTCCGACATCGCCGCCACCGGCGAAATCGTGGTCTGCACCAGCACCGCGCCCAGGCCCTCGACCGATTTCGCCAGGCAGGTCATGACCTCGTCGGCCTTGCCCTGGCTGCCCGCGTCGATCATCAGCAGCCGCGCCGCCGGGTCGATCCAGACCAGCACCGAACCCTGCTTGGTGAACGCCATCGGCAGCAAGGCCAGCCGCGCGTCTTCCTTGATTTCCTTGATTTCTTTCTTGCCGGGCTTGCGTCCGGTGGCCGCTTCAATCTGCGCCACACGCTCCTTGGCCTTGCGGGTGATCACCGAACCTGGCACCGCCTTGCTCTCCAGCATCAATTTCAGCAGCCACTGCCCGCCGATAGCCTCGACCAGCGCGGCATGCTCCTGGCCACGCGGGGCCACCCAGCCGACGGATTTTTCCTGCGACAGGCCGCATTCGACGAAGCGGGCCGGTTGCAGCGCGGCCTCCAGTTGCTCCAGCGAAACCGACCACGCGGGGCCGAGGCGATACACCATGACATTTTTAAACACGAGAACCTTTGAACAGTTGAAGGGGGAGGCCGCCGAGGCCGGGCCGGGTCCGCAGTCTACGAGATGGGCCGCGCCGCACAGGCACCCGGCGCCGACACGGCCAACGCAGTCGCTATGATTTAAGGAGCTGCTCGCGCAGGTGATGTATGGGCTGCAGCCGCTTTTGACATACAACACGGGCCTCAAGGCAGCCCACCAACTGTAACAAATGACTGGCCCGCGCCACCGTGAACCGGTGCGGCGCCGCGCCGCCTGGCCGCCCAGCCTTCACGCAACTTTACAGTCCCTCACCAAGGCGTCATGGCGCCTATACATGGGCCGCGCACACTGACTTCCAGCCCCTCACCAAACCTGACTGAACAAGTCGCTGGCAACCGGCCGATTGACCCCCCTTGATTCCCACCGCTTTCCCCTGACCATTTCCCGAAAGGAAGTTTTTCATGACCTTCACCAGCCAATCACTGTCGTCACTTTCGTCGTTCCGGGCGCCGCTGAGCCGCCTCATGCTGGCGGGCCTGCTGGCCACCGCTGGCGTCGCCGCCATCGCCCAGACGCCGGCCACCGCCCCGGCTGCTTCGGGCATGCCTGCGGCCACCGCGAGCGCCCACGGCGAGCGCATGGGCCGCCACGATCCGGCCAAAATGCAGGCCCGCGTGACCAAACGCCTGACCGAACTGAAAGCCAAACTCAAGATCACGCCGGCCCAGGAAGGCGCCTGGACGACCTTCAGCGCCGCCATGCAGCCGCCGGCCGCCATGGGCCAGCGCATGGGCTGGCGCCAGTCGCCCGAGCAGCGCGCCGAAATGGCCAGGCTCATCACGCCCGAGCGCATCGACAAAATGCGCGCCCTGCGCACCGAGCGCATGACCGAAATGAACACCGCCATGGACAAGCGCGGCGAGGCCACCAAGGCTTTTTATGCCGCCCTGACGCCCGAGCAGCAAAAGGTGTTTGACGCCGAGCACGCCGCCATGCGCGGCGGCCGCCACGAGGGTGGCCACCACGGCGGCATGGAGCGTCGCAAGAGCTGAACCAACCCAGCCGTCGTGATGAAAAAAGCCCGGTCACCCGGGCTTTTTTTCGATCAGCCTCAGCCGAAAGGCGAGACCCCGATCAGCAGCCGGTGCAGCCAGAAGGCAAACAGCGCCCAGGCCGCCACGCCGGCGATCACGGCGAGCCACGTCGCCCGCGCCGTGCCCGGTGGATACACCACGTGCTGGCGGCGGTCGCGGCGGCGGCTGGCGGCAAACAGTGCCACCGCCCAGACCAGAAAGCTGCCAAACAGAATCACGTCGGCCAGCGTGCCGTTGGCCAGCAAATGCGCCAGCGCCCACACTTTGGTGCCCAGCAGCATGGGGTGGTGCAGGCGCGCCCGGATGCTGTTGCGCGGCACCTGCGAGGCCGCCACCAGCACAAACGCGATCAGCGTCAGCAAGGCCGCAAGGTGCCGCATGCCCACGGGCGGCGTCCACAGCACCACAGTGTGCTGGCGCGCCACGCCGTAACCCCACACCAGCAGCACGAAACCGGCCAGCGACAGCAGCGAATAAATACCCTTGAACGGTTTTTCCCCGACGCGTGCCAGCGTGCGGGTGCGCCAGTCGTCGGCCAGCAGCCGGGTCGAGTGAACACCCAGAAACAGCACCAGACCCGCGACCAGATAGATCAGAGACATGATCAGCTCCTTCCCGGGGCCAGTCCCGGGATCTGACGCATTGTAGGCAGCCTCTTTGGGCGCCGGACTCGCTATGTTTTTAATAGCTGCTGGCGCAGGTGTTGATTGGGCTTGAGGCCAATTTGGCTTGAATTTTCAGGGTTTCAGACGGCAGCGCAAGCTGGCGTAGGATGAATGCCAAACCGCCGTCTGCGCCGCGTGGTGCTGGCTACAGTGGGCCGATGACTGAAATACGAAAAGGCCAGGCGCCGGCCGTTTTGTCGCGCAGCGCGTTTCACCAACGCTTCATCGAATCCTTCATGGACCCGGCCTTTCGCGCCGAAGACGAGGCGATTTCGCGCGTCGAAGCGATTGCCTGGCAGGCCTACGAAGAAGGCCGCAAGGCGCCCATCACCCAAAAGGCCGGTCCCGGCTTCGCCGACCCGGATTACGACATGTCCGTGGAGTGGCTGGCGACCAAAGCCGGCATCGAACAAGCCCAGGCCGCCTGGGGCCAGGCCGCCACCCCGAGCCGCGTGCTGCTGGTCTGCGGCTCGGCGCGCAACGACGGCACCTGCCCCGGTGAAATCTCCAAGACCTTTCGCATGGTCAAGTGGGCCGAAGAGGTGCTTGAACAATCGGGCATCACGGTCGATATCCTCGACCTCAGCCTGCTCACCTCCAGCTACCGCCTGCAGATCCACCCGTGCAAAGGCTGCGCCTCGACGGCCATGCCGCTGTGCCACTGGCCCTGCAGCTGCTACCCGAATCATTCGCTGGGGCAGACCGGCGACTGGATGGCCGACATTTACCAGCGCTGGACCGCAGCCCACGGCGTGATCCTCATCACCCCGGTGTACTGGTACCAGTCACCCAGCCCGCTCAAGCTGATGATCGACCGCCTGGTGTGCGCCGACGGCGGCAACCCCGACCCGACCACCACACACGACAAAAAACCGGCCAAGGCCAAGGCGCTGGAACTGGCCGGCTGGGACTACCCGAAGCATCTTGCTGGCCGCACCTACGGGCTGGTCGTGCATGGCGACGTGGCAGGTATCGAGGGCGTGCGGCGCGGCCTGTCAGACTGGCTGGACTGGATGGGTTTTATCGACGCCGGCGTGCAGGCGCGACTGGACCGGTTCGTCGGCTACTACGAGCCCTACGCCACCAGCCATGAGACGCTCGATGCCGACACCGCCATGCAGGCCGAAGTGCGCAACGTGGCCGGCGCGGTCGCCAACGCCGTCAAGGCTTTGCGCGCGGGCACACTGTCGCAGCCTGACAAGGCGCTTTCGCGGCCCCGGCCGAAGTAACGCCTGGCGCGCGCCAGTGCGCCACAACTTCCGCCGCGCCAAGGCAAAAAAACACCGCAAGGTGATTGCGGTGTTTGCAGGGTTATGCGCCGGCGGAGCCCCTGCCTGCAGCCCGCCTCGAACACAGCAGAAAGCACGCAGGCGGAAACGTCCACCGGCCAGGCGCGGCCTTATTTACCGGAGTTGGCGCCGGGATTATTGGTTCCCTGATCCGGGCGTGGTGTATGGGCCGGCATGTTGTTGCTCATGCCCGATGAGCCCGACGGCCGCATCGGCTGCTTCCCGGCATTGCGTTTCTGGATCGATCCGGGCGCGGAAGTCTCCTCGTCGGCCGTGGCCTTCGGCGTGTTGGACTTGCCGGTCATGCCGGTCATGCCGTTCATGCCCGACTGGCCCGACGACTGCATCGGCTGCTTGCCGGCGTTACGTTTCTGGATCGCGCCGGGCGCGGAAGTCTCCTCGTCGGCCGTGGCCTTCGGCGTGTTCGACTTGCCCTTCATGCCCGATGGTCCCATGGGCATGGCCGAGCCGCCTTGTGGTGCGTTGGGCATGGTGCCGTTTTGCGGCGACATCGGTTGCATGCCGCCCGCGCCCGGCGACGGGGTCTGGGCCTGCGCCTGGGACCCCAGCGCCAGCGCGACCGTCATGGCCGCAGCGGCGGGGATTGCACGTATTGAAAATTTCATCATCATCATTCCTTGGGTTGGCCTGTCTTCAAAGGCTTGTTAAAAAAACGCCTGCCGCCTTGTGAAGTGGAAAACGCTGAAGTCAATTTACGGCGCAGGCCAAAGCGCTTTCCTCGGAGAGGCACGCCGCGACCTGTAGGACACAGGGCTCCGCGCCTGTGAGCGGTGCATGGCGCTGCGTGGTGAACCGAATCTCCCCTCTCCCCGGCGCCGGGCCCGCAACCTTGCCCGCGCATGCCTGGTTGCCTGCTGCGCTGACATTCGCGGCGGCTGGCGCGGCACAAATAAGTTGCTGTCCTACACGGCTTTTTAGCGCGGCCCCGCAACAATTCACAGTGTTCCATCCCCGGGGCGCATGATCACGTCCATGAACGTTGCTGCCCCCTTTCCCATGTCGCATCTCGTGCCCATTCCTGCCCTGTCGTCGGCGTCGCCGGCCGCTCCCGATCTCACCACCGCCGCCGAGGCGCTACCGGTCGAGGACATCGAGCGCGAACAACCCATCGACCTGGCCGCTGTCCGGGCCGACACCCAGGCGGCGCTGGCCGCTGCGAGCGCCGAAGGCTCGTTCTCGTTCAAGGTGCTCACCGTCAACATCCACAAGGGCTTCACGTTCTTCAACCGCAAATTCATCCTGCCCGAATTGCGCGAAGCGGTGCGCAGCGTCGGTGCCGACGTGGTGTTTTTGCAGGAAGTCACCGGCAACCACATCAAGCACCCGGACAAGTTCGACAACTACCCGGAAGCGCCGCACTACGAATTTCTGGCCGACACCATCTGGCCGCAGTTCGCCTACGGCCAGAACGCCGTGTACACCAACGGCCACCACGGCAATGCGGTGCTGTCGAAGTTTCCCATCGTGCGCTTTGAAAACCGCGACGTCTCGATCAGCGGCCCCGAACGGCGCGGCCTGCTGCACTGCGAGCTGAAGATCCCCGGGCGCAGCGTGCATGTCCACGCCATCTGCGTGCATCTGGGCCTGATGGAAAACCATCGCGTGCAGCAGATGCACATGCTGTGCGACCTGGTGCGCAACGAAATTCCGGCCCAGGCCCCGGTGGTGGTGGCCGGTGACTTCAACGACTGGCGGCACCGCGCCCATGCCGTGCTGGAGGATCGGGCCGATCTGCATGAAGTGTTCGTGCAGGCGCACGGCCGCGCCGCACGCACCTTCCCCGCGCGCATGCCGGTGCTGCGGCTGGACCGCATCTACGTGCGCAACGCCATCGGCCACGCGCCGGTGGTGCTGCCCAGCCACCCGTGGTCGCACCTGTCCGACCACGCGCCGCTGGCGGCCGAAATCGAATTGTGATGCCCCCACGGTCGCGCACTACGTGTCGCTCCCTGCCCCCCGAGGGGGCTGGGTGCCGCGGCTCCAAGCCTGCAGTGCAGGTTTGGACGGCCCCCAGAAGGGCTGCGTCTCGCAGCCCGGCGCCTGCGGCCCGGCTAAGCCGGTTCCGCGGCCCCTGCTTGAATGGAGAGAGCCCTTTTCCATCCCCGCTTCCTCTTTGTCCTCTTGGTATTCGTCCTGAATCCGGAGATGCACTATGAGTAAGTGGATCAGCGGCAACCAGTTCACGCTGCTTGAAAACGGCGAGGCCTTTTTCCCGCGCGTGTTCGAATGCATTGCTGCTGCTGAACGCGAGGTGGTGCTGGAAACCTTCATCTGGTTCAACGACAAGGTCGGGCAGGCGCTGCAGGCTGCGCTGATCGCGGCGGGCTCGCGCGGCGTGGCGATCGACGTCACCATCGACGACTACGGCTCGCCCGACCTGCCCCCCGAATTTCTGGCCGCGCTGGCGGCTGCGGGCGTGCGCGTCCACCGGTTCGACCCCGGCCCCCGGCTCTGGGGCTGGCGCACCAACCTTTTTCGCCGCATGCACCGCAAGATCGTGGTGGTTGACGGGACGCGCGCCTTCGTCGGCGGCATCAACTACTCGGCCGACCATCTGGCTGATTTCGGCCCGATGGCGAAACAGGACTACGCGGTGGAAATCGTCGGTCCCATCGTCGGCTCGATCCATGCGTTTGTGCACCGCGCGCTGGCGGCGGGCCAGCGCAATGCCAGGACGACCCTGCTCGGCCGCCTGCGCGAACGGTTTTCTGCGCAGGCGCACACGCTGGCGCAATCGCTGCGGCCGGTCCCCCGCCCGGACGACACGCCGCAGGGCGAAGCCGCCGGCATTTTCGTCACGCGCGACAACCGCAACCACACCTCCGACATCGAGCGCCACTACCGCATTGCGATTCGCTCGGCGCAGCGCCGCATCATCATCGCCAACGCGTATTTCTTTCCGGGTTACCGTCTGCTCAAGGAGCTGCGCAAGGCGGCGCGGCGCGGCGTCGATGTGCGGCTGATCCTGCAGGGCGAGCCCGACATGGCGATCGTCAAGACCGCCGCTAGCATGCTCTACCACCACCTGCTGGGCGCGGGCGTCACGATTTTCGAGTACCGCGAAAGGCCGCTGCATGGCAAGGTCGCCGTGTTCGACGACGAACTCGCCACGGTGGGTTCCAGCAACCTCGATCCGCTCAGCCTGGCGCTGAACCTGGAAGCCAACGTGCTGATCAAGGACCGCCGGTTCAACCAGCATCTGGGCGAGCGGCTGGAGCACCTGATCGCCCACAGCTGCAAGCAGATTCTGGCCAGCGACATCGAAGAATCCGGCCGCTGGCGCGTGATCCGCAGCTTTTTCCTGTTCCACCTGCTGCGCCGCTACCCGGCCTGGGGCGGCTGGTTTCCCGCGCATGCGCCGCGCCTCACGCTGGCCCACCCGCTCAGTGCGCGCCCGTCGTCTGGCGAGGCCGGCGCGGGCCACCACGTCACCCCGGCCGATGCGGCGCGGCTGACCCAGCCGCATTGAAGCGCCGATGAATGCGCCGCGCCTCCGGCACCCGCCAGCACGGCAGCGCGGCCCCGGCGCGAAGAAGCCCAAACTCAGCGCGCGGCCCTGGTGGCCGTGGCTCAAACGCGGCGCCACCGGGCTCTTTTTCGGGCTCATCGCCTGGCTGCTGATCTCGCAGGCACGCACCATCGACCGGGGCGAGGTGCTCACGTCCCTGGAGGCCTACCCGCTGGCATCGGTCGGCCTGGCGGCCCTGCTGGCCGCCGCCAGCTTCCTGCTTTACAGTTGCTTTGACCTGCTCGGCCGTCGCTACACCGGACACACGCTGGGCACGGCGACCGTGATGACCGTCACCTTCGTCAGCTATGTCTTCAACCTGAATCTGGGCTCGCTGGTCGGCGGCGTGGGTTTTCGCTACCGGCTGTATTCGCGCCTCGGGCTGGGCACCGGCCTGATCACCCGCGTGATGACCTTCAGCATGCTCACCAACTGGATGGGCTACCTGCTGCTCGGCGGGCTGGTGTTTGCGCTGATGCCGCCGGCCCTGCCTGAAGGCTGGGCCATCGGTACCGGCCACCTGCGCCTCATCGGCATCGGCCTGGTACTTGTCGCGCTCGGCTACGTGGCGCTGTGCGCCTTCGCACGCCAGCGCCAGTGGACGGTGCGCGCGCACGAAATCGACCTGCCTTCGGCCCGGCTGGCGGCGCTGCAACTCACCATGGGCGCCAGCAACTGGCTGCTGATGTCGGGCATCGTCTTTGTACTGCTGCAGCAGCGCATCGAGTTTCCGCTCGTGGTCAGCGTGCTGCTGCTGGCGGCCGTGGCCGGCGTCATCACCCACATACCGGCCGGCCTGGGGGTGCTGGAAGCGGTTTTCGTGGCGCTGCTGTCGTACAAAATGCCGCAGCCCGCGATCCTTGCCGCCCTGGTGGCCTACCGCGTTGTGTATTACCTCGCGCCGCTGTGCGTCGCCACGGTGGTTTACGTGGTCATGGAGGCGCGGGCCCGCAAGCTGGCCGCGTCAGGGCCGGCTCCGACCGGCGCGGGCACGCGGGCCCAGACCGTCCGCCCGGCGTCGCAAAGGTAGCGGCCCGGCGGTCCGACTGCGCGCCAGGGACGCGCCCGTGTGGTCTGCGCAAAGTGTCAAAAAGCTGTATATTTACCCAGTGTTTGATTTGCCCAAGCTCCAGCAGAAACTGGCCATCCTGGCCGACGCCGCCAAGTACGACGCCTCGTGCTCGTCCAGCGGCACGGCCAAACGCCATTCGGTCGGCGGCCGGGGCATCGGCTCAACCGAAGGCTCGGGCATTTGCCACAGCTACGCGCCTGACGGTCGCTGCATTTCACTGCTGAAAATCCTGTTCACCAACTTCTGCCTGTACGACTGCCTGTACTGCGTCAACCGTGTCAGCAGCAACGTACCGCGCGCGCGTTTCACGGTCGATGAGGTGGTGCAACTGACCCTCGGGTTTTACCGCCGCAACTGCATCGAAGGCTTGTTCCTGTCGTCGGGCATCATCCAGAGTCCCGACTACACGATGGAGCAGGTTGTCGAGGTCGCCCGCGTGCTGCGCGAGGTGCACGACTTTCGCGGCTACATCCACCTCAAGACCATCCCCGACGCATCGCCCGATTTGCTGGCGCGCGCCGGCCTGTATGCCGACCGGCTCAGTATCAATGTCGAGCTGCCCACGGTCGAAAGCCTCGAAGCACTCGCCCCTGAAAAAGACAGCGCAGCCATTCGCCGCTCGATGGCGCGCTTGCGCGTGCATATCGACGACGCCCGGGGCGCGCGTCAAGACGCGGTGAAAAGCAGCGTCATCTCGCTGCCGCAGTCGCTGAACGCCAGGCGCGCGCGCCCGCCACGCTTTGCACCCGGCGGCCAGAGCACGCAGATGATCGTCGGCGCCGACGCCACCTCCGACAGCACCATCCTGCAGGCCAGCGCCACGCTCTACAGCGCCTACCAGCTGCGACGCGTGTATTACTCCGCGTTCAGTCCCATCCCCGACGCATCGGCCCGCCTGCCCCTGCGCCAGCCGCCACTGATGCGCGAACACCGGCTGTACCAGGCCGACTGGCTGATCCGTTTTTACGGCTTTGCGCACGACGAAATCGTCCCTGATTCAGTAGCGTCCAGCGGCAGCGCAGGCGCTTCGGTGCCCTCCGGCGGCATGCTCGCGCTTGACATGGACCCGAAGCTCGCCTGGGCCATTGCACACCGCGCGCAGTTCCCGGTCGATGTGAACCGCGCGTCGCGTGAAATGCTGCTACGCGTGCCCGGCCTCGGTGTCAAAGCCGTCACCCGCATGTTGCAAGCCCGCCGCGTGCGCAAGCTGCGCGCCGATGACCTGCTGCGTCTGCATGTGCCGCTTAAAAAAGTGTTGCCCTTTGTGGTGCTGGCCGATCACCAGCCCGGCTCCTCGCTCGACGCGGTCAATCTCGCGGCGCGGCTGTCGTCAGGCCACGGCCCAGCGCCGTTGCAAGCGGGTTTGTTCGACGAACCCTCACCACCTTGGCAACCGGCACCCGCGGCCACCCCAAAGCTCGCGCCACCAATGACCGCCGCGCCTGAAAGGAGCACGGCATGGGCGTGATGAACGAATTGCTGACGGACGACCTGTTTCTGACCGCCGAACAGCACGGCGCCGGCAGGCAGCAGTCCGTCATGCTGCAGGGCGCGGTGGATTGGCCCGGTTTTCGCCGCGCCGCTCGCCGTCTGCTCGCGCAGCAGGTAGCACCTGAATGTGTGAGCTGGCACTGCAGCAGCACGCCGGTGCAGGATTTGTTCGCGGCACACAGCCTGGCACCGCCCGAGACACCTCACGAGACCATCGGCCTGCCCGCCAGCGACGCGCCGGCCGTCAACGTGCCACCCGAATTTTTAACGTTGTGCCAGAGCGTGATTTTGCACAGCGACCCGCACCGTTTCGGCCTGCTTTACCGGCTGCTGTGGCGGCTGGTGCAGGAGCCCGGCCTGCGCCACGACCCGCTCGACGCCGACCGGGTACGCGCCGACCAGTTGGCGCAGGCCGTGCGGCGCGACATGCACAAGATGAAGGCCTTCGTGCGCTTCACGTCGGCGCAGGACGAAACCTTCCGGTCCCAGCCCACGGGCGGGCCGCTGCATGTCGCGTGGTTTGAGCCCGAGCACCATATTATTGAAGCGACGGCGCCTTTTTTTGCACGGCGCTTCACGCAAATGCGCTGGGCCATCCTCACGCCCGAGTGCAGCATCCGGTGGGATGGTTCAAAAATCGATATTGGCCCCGGCGCCAGCAAAGCCGATGCGCCGCCCGCCGACGCGGGCGAGCAGCTCTGGCTGACCTACTACCAGCACATCTTCAACCCGGCCCGCCTGAAGCTCAAGATGATGCAAAAGGAAATGCCGCGCAAGTACTGGAAGAACCTGCCCGAAGCGCAGTTCATCAGCGCGCTCACGGCGCAGTCAGCGCAGCGGCAGATGGCCATGATCGGGCAGGCACCGAGCACCCCGCGTCGCCGCATTCCGGTCTTCAGGGACGGCCGCGCGGCGACCGAACGCGCACAAACCGCGCTGGCGCTGGACCAGGTGCAAGGCGGTGAAAAGCCGCTCGATCTGGCCACGCTGAACCTCGCCGCCCAGCGCTGCCGCGCATGCCCCATCGGCCAGCACGCCACCCAGGCGGTGTGCGGCGAAGGGCCGTCCCACGCGCGCGTGATGGTGGTGGGTGAGCAACCCGGCGACCAGGAAGACCTGCGCGGCCGCCCGCTGATCGGGACCGTCGCAGCTGGAAGCGTCAGCCTGCCTGCACTGGCTGGAAAGTGAAATCGATCTGGTCAGGCCCGAGGTGGTGATCGCCCTCGGCGCCACCGCCGCGGCCTCGCTGCTGGGCCGCCATGTGGCCGTGATGTCCGAGCGCGGCCAGTGGTTTGCCCGGGCCGACGGTCTGCGTGTGCTGGTCACACTGCACCCGGCGGCGCTGCTGCGCACACCGTCTGAACACCAGCCGACGGCCTACGCGGCGTGGCTGAAGGATCTTGCGGCGGCCAATGCGTGGCTCGCGCCGCAAAGCGCGTGAAGACCGCCGCCGACGTTTTGCGCAGGCAGCGGAGGCCGTGATGGATCGTTTTTGACGCCTCTTTGGGTCATTACCCAGCCTACCTGACAAGCCCTGTTCCTGCGTCTGCACGGCCCCTTCGCCCGCTGGGGGAAGGTTGGGATGGGGGCCTCACGGCGCCAAATTCGGCGAGTGTCAATCGCACAGAAGACGTTTTCATGCCAAGCCCTGAGCAGGACACACCGCTGAAGTTCGACCACCGCGCGCCCCCATCCCGGCCTTCCCCCAGCGAGGGAAGGAAGAAGAATGGCGGCGAGTAGTAAGCTCTCTTTAGAGGTCATTCAGGCCTGCAGCTCAGGTAGTACCTGCGCGAGCAGCTATCAAATCCATAGCGACTGATTTGGCCCGTGACTAGTAGCGCAGGCCCCGGCGCACCGGCTCGCCCGCAGACAACGGTGCCTGCAAGCCGTCCGGCCGGCGCACCGGCGCCGTGTGCATCGCGTTGTCCAGCGGCGAA
>NCGI01000318.1 GCA_002256925.1 Polaromonas sp. 28-63-22 | reverse complement strand
CACCTGGGCCGTCCGGTCGAGGGACAGTTCAAGCCCGCCGATTCGCTCGCGCCAGTGGCCAGGCGCCTGGGCGAGCTGATGCAACGCGACGTCCCGCTGGTGTCGGGCTGGGTCGATGGCGTGGACGTCAAGCCGGGCCAGCTGGTGCTGCTCGAAAACTGTCGCCTGAACCCCGGCGAGAAAAAGAACCTGGAAAGCCTCGCACGCAAGATGGCGGCGTTGTGCGACATCTTCGTGCACGACGCGTTCGGCACGGCGCACCGGGCCGAAGCCTCCACCTACGGCATCGCGCAATATGCACCGGTCGCCTGCGCCGGGCCTTTGCTGGCCGCCGAGATGGACGCGATTTCCAAAGCGCTGGCCAGCCCGCGCCGTCCGCTGGTCGCCATCGTGGCGGGCAGCAAGGTGTCGAGCAAGCTGACCATCCTGAAGGCGCTGGCTCACAACGTCGATCAACTCATCGTGGGCGGTGGCATTGCCAACACCTTCATGCTGGCTGCCGGCCTGAAGATTGGCAAAAGCCTGGCCGAAGCCGATCTGGTGGGCGAAGCCCGGGCCGTGATGGACGCCATGAAGGCGCGCGGCGCGGAAGTGCCGATTCCGACCGACGTCGTGACCGCCAAAACCTTTGCCGCTGACGCGCCCGCCACCGTCAAGGCCGCCACCGAGGTGGCCGACGACGACCTGATTCTCGACATCGGCCCGCAGACCACCGCACGGCTGGCCGCACAACTCAAGACCGCCGGCACCATCGTCTGGAACGGACCGGTCGGCGTGTTCGAATTCGACGCCTTCTCCAGAGGCACCGAAGGCATTGCGCGTGCCATCGCCGCCAGCAGCGCGTTTTCGCTGGCCGGTGGCGGCGACACGCTGGCCGCCATCGCCAAATACGGCATTGAACAGCAGGTCGATTACATCTCGACCGGCGGCGGCGCGTTTCTCGAGGTGCTGGAAGGCAAGACACTGCCGGCCTTCGAGATTTTGCAGCAACGCGCAGCTGGCTGAAGCTGCCAACTCGCTATTGTTTTTATAGCTGCTGGCGCAGGTAAAACGTGGGCTGGCGGCCTGTTTGGCTTAAATTTTTGAGTCCCGGGGCGGCCCGGACGCGTTTTCGCCGTGGTCCAGCGCCGGCCGCCCGGCGTAACGCCTTGGTAACCCGATCCCGTTTTCTCGTGCAAAAATGAGAAACTAAATTACAGGAGACCTGCATGTCGCTTCGCGCCACCAAGATCGTTGCCACCCTCGGACCCGCTTCCAGCGACCCCGTCATGCTGGAAAAAATGATCCGCGCCGGCGTCAACGTGGTGCGGCTCAACTTCAGCCACGGCACCGCGCAGGACCATGTGGACCGCGCCAAGCTGGTGCGCGAGGCAGCGCAGCGCGCCGGCAGCGAGGTGGCCATCATGGCCGACCTGCAGGGTCCGAAAATCCGCGTCGGCAAATTTGCCGAAGGCAAGGTGCATCTGGTGGCCGGCGAGAAGTTCGTGCTCGACGCCGCGCGCACCGAGCCCGGCGACATCCACGCGGTGGGACTCGACTACAAGGAACTGCCGCGCGACGTGCGCGTGGGCGATGTGCTGCTGCTCAATGACGGCCTGATTGTGCTGACGGTCGAGGCGGTGCGCGGCCACGAGGTGCACGCGGTCGTCAAGCTCGGCGGCGACCTGTCGAACAACAAGGGCATCAACAAGCAGGGCGGCGGCCTGACGGCGCCTGCGCTGACGGCCAAGGACATGGAAGACATCAAGACCGCGATGAGCTTTCAGGCTGACTTCGTGGCGGTGAGTTTTCCGCAGAACGCGACCGACATGGAAATGGCGCGCCAGCTTTGCAACGTGGCGGCCGCGCCCTACAAACACAAGCCGGGCCTGATCGCCAAGATCGAGCGCGCCGAGGCGATTCCCAAGCTCGAGGAGATCCTGCGCGCCAGCGACGGCATCATGGTGGCGCGTGGCGACCTGGCCATCGAGGTCGGCAATGCGGCGGTGCCGGCCCTGCAAAAACGCATGATCAAGATGGCCCGCGCCAGCGACAAATTCGTCATTACCGCGACGCAGATGATGGAAAGCATGATCGTCCACCCGGTGCCGACGCGCGCCGAAGTCAGCGACGTGGCCAACGCCGTGCTCGACGGCACCGACGCCGTGATGCTCAGCGCCGAAACCGCTGCCGGCAAGTACCCGCTGGAAACGGTCGAGGAGATGGCCAAGAT
>NCGI01000317.1 GCA_002256925.1 Polaromonas sp. 28-63-22 | reverse complement strand
GTGGCTGGGCAGGTAGCGCCAGCCCCAGGACTCGCACAGCGCGACTTGCCGGGCTTTCCAGTCGCGCAGGGTCGCAAGACTGCGCGCCAGCCAGGCTTGCGCGTCGGGGCTGGTCCAGGCTCGCAGCATCGCCACACCATGCGCGCCAATCGGCCACGAGGCACAGAGCTGCTCCAGCGCTGCCACATGCAGCTCCGAACCCATGGGTGCGATGGCATACGCGGCGCGCACACCGGTCAAGCCCAGCGCCTTGTTGGGCGTGTAGAGCTGCCAGACGGTTTGCAGTTGCGCCGTATCAAGCGCCAGCGCGCCGCTTAAACGCAGCGGCTCGTAGGCCCGGTCGAGTACCGTGACGGCCGCAGGCGATGCCGTCAGTGCCTGCAGTCCCACGTGGGCCGAACCGAGTGGACTGGACGGGTCGCAGGCCCAGCGCAACGCTGCGCGTTCGGGCCGATTGGTCAGCGTCAGGCGGTGCGCGCTTGCGGCCTGCGCATAGTCGCCGTAGCTGTGCGGCGGCAGGCTGACCCCTTCACCACCCTGTTGTGCGACCCAGCCAGTGATACGAAAAATAAATTCGCTGGCGCTGGCCGCCAGCACGATGCGCTGCACCGCCACGCCATGAAACGCGGCCAATTGCCGGCGCAGCGCGGTGTAGCTGGCGTCCGGGTACTGCGTTGCATCAGCCTGCCTTACGGCAATCAGCGCATCCGGGCACGGACCACAGGCGTTGCTGTTGGTTGAAAAGTCGTGCAGCGGCACGCCGTGCTGGTCGGGGCCGCCGTGAATACGCTCCGCCACGGGCTGGGTAGCCATCATAAGAATCTCACAGTCGCTATCAAAATAATAGCTGCTTGCGCAAATAAAACCTGGGCTGCAACCACTTTTGATGCAAATTTCTGGGCCGAAGCCGTGTCTGCGGGCCGTGTTGAACGTCCTGCCTGATGGAGCACGTAAACGCCCGGCTTACCTAGGCGCACGCCCAGCGCAAGGGCCATGGCCGCCATCGGCCAGCCGCTGTTGGGTGACGGCGTTTTACGGGCTTCAAGGGCAAGCGTCTGCAGCTCGAATCCGCCCGCCACAAGCCACAGGAGCAACGCCGTGATGCGCGCCGGCAACCAGGACAGCACATCGTCAGCCCGCGCCGCCCACTTGCCCGCCCACTCCCAATGGACGCCATCACGCAGGCCGCGATAACCCCACATCGCATCGGCCGTGTTGGCAAAGCGGTACACCGCCGCGCCCGGCAAGCCGAAAAGCACAAACCAGAAGAGGGGCGCAACGACCGAGTCATTCAAGTTTTCAGCCAGCGACTCGATGGCGCTTTCGCGGACTTCGGATTCGCTCAGGTTCGCCGTGTCGCGGCTGACCAGCATGGCAAGGCGCTGGCGCCCGGCTTGCAGCGACTGCTGCAGCGCGGACTCCACCGCCGCGACTTCATCGCGCAGCATGCGCCACGACAGCATCGCCTTGAGCAGCCAGGCCATGAGCAACAACAGCGACACGCCGACAACGATGCTTGTCAGAGCAGGCTGTGTGGTCCAACCGGCCAGTGACGAAAAACTTAAAGCCTGCAAGCCCCAGGCCAGCGCGCCCACCGTCACGGCGCCGACGCACCAGGCGAGCGAGCCCAACACAAAAGCCAGCGCGGGGGCGTAGCAAACGGTAAGGCGGCCGCACGCCTGCAGATACTTTCCCATCCACACGACCGGATGAAACGCGGCCGGTGGCTCACCGAAGCGGTGGTCAATCCCCATCGCCAGCGCTAAAGCAAGCGCCAGGCAAACAGCCCCGTAAAATGCGCCCGGCCCAGGCGGCCAGTGGTTCCAGGCCATCAGCACGTCAGACCCCCGCAGCACCGGGCGACTGACCCCAGCAGTCCTCAAAAACCAGGTCCGCCAGATCAGCGCGCTGCGCCCACTTTTCAGTCTGCAGCATGGGCTGCCCGTAAAAAGCATCGACAGGGCCGAGGCACAAGATCGCCATCGGCCGGCTGCCATCGGGCATGCCCAGCAGCCCGGCCAGTTGCAGCGGACAAAAGATCGACACCCAGATCCATCTCGGGCAAGGTGCGGCGGCCAAACACATGCTGCTCGCGCCCAGGCGGCAGCGCGACCACCAGCACCTCGGCGGCGTCAAGCACGCCCTGCACCTTCAGCTTCATGAATGCGTCTTCGCGTTCACCCAGGGCTTGCGCGGTCAGAACACGTTCTTCCTCGACCAGCGCGTGCAGGCTTTCCCGCAGCGGCCGGCTGCGCACGCGAATAAACCGCCAGGGCTGCATGAAGCCGACACTGGGCGCGTGGTGTGCGGCCTGCAGCAGGCGCTGCAACATGTCGTCAGCCACCACGCCGCCGCTGAAATGCCGCATGTCGCGCCGCTCGTGGATGGCGCGGTACACGGCCAGACGCTCGGCGTCGCTGAAGGCGTGTTCAGAAGTGGTCAAGGCATGCCTAGTCTTCAATGCCGCGCTGCGCGGGAATGCCTGCATTGAAGGCATGTTTGATTTTCGTCATCTCGGTGACGGTGTCGGCCAGCTCGATGATCTCGGGCGGGCAGCGCCGGCCGGTGATCACCACATGCACATGCGTAGGGCGGTCGAACAGGGTCTGCACCACTTCCTCGACGCCGCCGAGAGGCTCCATCCAGCCGTAGATCAGCGGATAGGTGAACTCGTCGAGCACCACCATGAAGTATTCACCGCCCATGATGGCGGCCTTGGCACGCTGCCAGCCGTCACGCGCCAGTTGCGCCGAATGCTCCAGGTCCTGGCTTTTCCAGCTGAAGCCGTCGCCCAGGCCTTCGATCGGCATGCCGATCTGCTCGAACATGCGGTGCTCGCCGAAGCGGGCGCTGGGCACCTTCATGAACTGAAAAATCTTGACCGCCTTGCTGCGGCCGTGGGCACGCAGGGCCAGACCAAACGCCGCCGTGCTCTTGCCCTTGCCGTCGCCGGTGTTGACGATGAGCAGGCCGCGGCGCTCACCTTCGGGCTTGTCGTAGGGCTTGCAGACGGGAGGGGTTTCGATTTCCATGACGGGCCTTTTGCGCGGTTCAGTTTGTTTAAAGTTTGGGCAGCGCCACCCACTGGCCGGCCAGAGGATGCACGCGGATGCGGTGGTCAAAGACGTTTTCAAGCGCGCGGTGCGTGGCCGGGTCGCCGCAAGCGCCCTGATGCGTCACGCGGCCCCCCGCCATCACCACCAGTTCATCGGCATGCAGCGCAAACGAAATTTC
>NCGI01000316.1 GCA_002256925.1 Polaromonas sp. 28-63-22 | reverse complement strand
CAGGAGCAACTCCGGCGCTTTGTCGATGAAGGTTTCGCTGCCTGCGCGCTGGAGGCTTCGTCGATCGGGATCGTCGAACGGCGGCTCGATGCACTGTCGATTCACACCGCGATCTTTACCAACTTCACGCAGGATCATCTTGATTTTCACGGTTCCATGCAGGCATATTGGGACGCCAAAAGATCCCTTTTTGACTGGGGCGGACTAAAAGCGGCAGTCATCAATCTCGACGATCCAAAAGGGGTCGAACTCCAGGCCTCGCTGGCGAAGACCGAGCTTGACGTCTGGACTGTCTCCTGCGGAGCATCCCGAACCACGGCGCGTTTGTCCGCCCATGACCTGACCTACGTTGACGGTGGCCTGCACTTCACGGTGGTCGAAGGCGCGCAACGCCATCCCATCGCGACCCGCATGGTCGGGCAGTACAACGTGTCCAACCTGCTGGGTGTCATGGGGGCGCTGCGCGCTATGAACTTTCCCCTTGCAGAGGTTGTGCTTGCCTGCACCGATCTTGTGGCGGTGCCGGGGCGCATGGACACGCTGGACCAGCCGGGGGCGCCGCTGGTTGTCGTTGACTATGCCCACACGGCCGACGCGCTGGAAAAAGTGCTGTCTGCCCTGCGCCCGCTGGCCCACAGTCGCAGCGGGCAACTCTGGTGCGTCTTCGGCTGTGGCGGAGACCGTGACAAGACCAAACGGCCCGTGATGGCGGCGACCGCAGAGCAGCATGCCGATCGCATCGTGCTGACCAGCGACAACCCGCGCAGCGAAAACCCTTTGGCCATCATGAACGAGATGGCAGCGGGGCTGAAGTACCCGCCAGCCGCCCACAAGGAAGCCGACCGCGCTGCCGCCATCGCCTGGGCGCTGAGCCAGGCGCATTCCCGGGATGTCGTGCTGCTGGCTGGAAAAGGTCACGAGCAGTTTCAGGAAATCGACGGAACAATGCGTCCCTTCTCGGACCTGGCCCACGCGCAGGCCGCCTTGAATGCGCGTCCGACCCTTGCCTCAAGCAGGAGCGCCGCATGATGACCTTGAATCAGGCGCGGGGCTGGCTGCCATCGGCGCGCCTCGTGGGCGATGGCGAGGCCTCTGTCTTGCGGGTCCACAGTGACACCCGCACTCTGCGCAGTGGCGATCTCTTTGTGGCCCTGAAGGGGGAGCTCTACGATGCGCATGCGTTCCTGCCGCAGGCGCGCGAAAAAGGTGCGGTAGCCGCCCTGGCACAGCATGGTCTGGCAGCAGCGTGCCTGCCAGGTCTTGAGGTCGCCGACACGAAGCAGGCCCTGGGTCAGCTCGCAGCCGGCTGGCGCGCGCAATTTGATCTGCCGCTGATTGCAGTCACCGGAAGCAATGGCAAGACCACGCTGACCCAGATGATCGCATCGATTTTGCGTGCATGGAAAACCACCGGTGCATTTGCCACCGAGGGCAACCTCAACAACGACATCGGTGTGCCGCTGACCCTCTTGCGGCTTCGGTCATCGCATCAGGCGGCGGTGGTCGAGCTGGGCATGAACCACCCGGGCGAGATCGCTTATCTGGCGGCGTTGGTAAAACCTACCGTCGCGGTTGTCAACAACGCGCAGCGGGAGCACCTCGAATTCATGACCACCGTCGAGGCGGTGGCGCACGAAAACGGGTCCGTCCTGCAGGCGCTGGACAAAGCGGGCACGGCTGTCTTCCCGGCCGATGATGTCTACGCGCCTGTCTGGCGTGCCCTGGCGGGAAGCAGAAAAATACTGACCTTTGCCCAGACTGGCTCCGCCGATGTCACCGCCGAGGCGCATTGGACCGATGGTTGCTGGCATGTCGCGGCCACAACGCCTGCCGGTGCGGTGCACTTCACGCTGCAGGTCGCCGGACGCCACAACGTCAAGAATGCGCTGGCCGCCACCGCCTGTGCGCTTGCCGTGGGCGTGCCCCTGCCCAGCATCGCGCAGGGCCTGTCCGCCTTTTTACCGGTCCAGGGTCGTTCCCGGTCCATGCAGATCAACCTTCCCGGGCATGCCCTCACCTTGATTGACGACACCTACAACGCCAACCCCGATTCCATGAAGGCGGCAATTGACGTGCTGGCCGAACTGCCCGGCCCACGCCTGCTGGTGATGGGCGATATGGGGGAAGTTGGCGATCAGGGGCCCCGTTTCCATGCTGAAGCGGGTTCGCTGGCACGGTCCAGCGGCATCGACATGCTCAGCCAGTGTGCTGGTGAAGGGGTCGCGCTTCATGAAAATGGAACGTGTGATTCAGGCGATTGCCGAGCACACCCAGACCGACTACAAGGGAGCGCACCATGCTGCTTAGTCTGGCCCAGTGGCTCCAGTCGGCGTCGCCGGAATTCGCCTCCTTCCGGGTGTTTCAATACCTCACCTTTCGCGCCGTCATGGCCGCGCTGACGGCGCTGCTGATTGGCCTGCTGGCCGGGCCTTTTGTCATTCGCCGGCTTATCTCGCTGAAGATCGGGCAGCCAATCCGCGAATATGCGATGCAGACGCACCTGAGCAAAAGTGGTACCCCGACAATGGGCGGCGTGCTGATTTTGCTGGCCATCGGCATTTCGACATTGCTGTGGGCGGACCTGTCAAATCGCTTCGTCTGGATCGTGATGATCGTGACCCTTGGGTTCGGCGCCATTGGCTGGGTGGATGACTGGCGCAAGGTCGTCCTGAAAGACCCGGAAGGCATGCGTTCGCGGGAAAAATACTTCTGGCAGTCTGTGGTGGGGCTGGTTGCCGCGCTTTACCTGGTGTTCAGCATTTCCGAAAGCTCCAACCTGCGGGTGGTGGAACTTTTCGTGAGCTGGGTCCAGTCGGGCTTTGATGTCAACCTGCCACCAAAGGCCGGGCTCCTGGTGCCATTCGTCAAGGAGGTCAGCTACCCGCTTGGCGTGTTTGGCTTTGTCATCCTGACCTATCTGGTGATCGTCGGCTCCAGCAATGCCGTCAATCTGACCGACGGACTCGACGGGCTCGCCATCATGCCGGTGATCATGGTGGGCTCGGCGCTGGGTGTGTTTGCCTACGTGACCGGAAGCGCGGTTTATTCGAAGTACCTTTTCTTTCCGCACATTCCCGGCTCCGGTGAGCTGCTCATCTTTTGTTCTGCCATGGCGGGTGCGGGTCTGGCGTTCCTGTGGTTCAACACGCACCCCGCGCAGGTCTTCATGGGGGATGTAGGGGCGCTCGCCCTCGGCGCTTCGCTGGGGACCATTGCCGTGATCGTGCGGCAGGAAATCGTGCTGGCGATCATGGGCGGCATTTTCGTGGTTGAAGCCCTTTCAGTGATGGCTCAGGTTCTGTACTTCAAATACACGCGCATGCGTTTCGGCGAGGGCCGGCGGCTCCTCAAGATGGCCCCGTTGCATCACCATTTCGAAAAAAGCGGCTGGAAGGAAACGCAGGTTGTGGTGCGTTTCTGGATCATCACGATGCTGCT
>NCGI01000315.1 GCA_002256925.1 Polaromonas sp. 28-63-22 | reverse complement strand
GCGCCGCCCAAAGGCCGCACCATCGTCATCGGTGCCGGCAAGGCCGGTGGTTCCATGGCGCAGGCGGTCGAAGCGCTGTGGCCCGCCGAGGCAAGGCTCGAAGGCCTGGTCGTGACCCGCTACCACCACATTCCGCCAAGGCCGGCAGGCCTGCCGCAGCGCATCGAGATCGTCGAGGCCGCGCACCCCGTGCCCGATGCCGCCGGCTTGCAGGCCGCCGGCCGCATTCTTGCGATGGTCCAGGGCCTGACCCAGGACGATCTGGTGCTGTGCCTGATTTCGGGTGGTGGGTCGGCCTTGCTGACCTTGCCGTGCGAAGGGCTGAGCCTGCAAGACAAGCAGCGCATCAATCAGGCCTTGCTTCATTCGGGCGCCAACATCGGGGAAATGAACTGCGTGCGCAAACACCTCTCGCGTATCAAGGGCGGGCGCCTGGCCGCAGCGTGTGCGCCAGCCCGCGTCGTCACCCTCACCATCAGCGATGTGCCGGGGGATGACCCCTCGGTGATTGCCAGCGGCCCGACCGTGCCCGACGTGACGAGCTGCGCGGACGCGCTGGCGATTTTGAAGCGCTACCGCATCGACCTGCCTGCTGCGGTGCGGGCGCAACTGGAAAGCGGCGTGCTGGAAACGCCCAAGCCTGGCGACAAGACATTCAGCGGCCATGACGTTCACATGATCGCGACGCCGCAGCAGTCGCTCGAAGCAGCCGCGCAGGCTGCGCGTGCGGCGGGCATTGAGGCCTGCATCCTCAGCGACGAGATGGAAGGCGAATCACGCGAGGTCGGCAAGGTGCATGCGGCGCTGGCCCGTGCGGTGGCGCAAAAGGCGCAACCCTTTTCAAAGCCCTGCGTGATTCTGAGTGGTGGTGAAACGACCGTCACGGTGGAGCCCTTGAAAGACGGCGCGGCGCGTGGCAAGGGCGGACGCGCGGGTGAATTCTGCCTCGGCCTGGCGCTTGCGCTGCAGGGTCAGCCCGGCGTGTACGCGCTGGCGGCCGATACCGATGGCATTGATGGCATGGAAGACAACGCCGGTGCGTATGTCGCCCCTGACACGCTGGCCCGTGCTGCCGCGCAAGGCATGAAAGTTGATGCGTTCCTTGACCGCAACGACGCCTTTGGTTATTTCGCCGCGCTGGGCGATCTGGTCGTCACCGGGCCTACCCACACCAATGTGAATGACTTTCGGGCGCTATTGATTTTATAGCTGCCGGCGCATATATATAAAGGGCTGTAGCCATTTTTGGTTGAATTTCAGGCGTCTGGTCGTCATGGGTTTGTGGTAGTCTCGCGGCCATGCTCAAACCCATCCCTTCGTTTTTGCGCCATGTGGGCCCTGGCGTTGTGACCGGTGCGGCCGATGACGACCCGTCCGGCATCGCCACCTACACGCAGGCAGGGGCGCAATTTGGCACCAGTTTGCTGTGGACGGTGTTTTTGTCGCTGCCCTTCATGATCGCCATCCAACTCGTCAGTGCGCGTATCGGCCGCGTTACTGGCAAGGGTGTCGCTGCCAATTTGCGCGACCACACGCCGCGCGCTTTCCTGATGTCGATGGTGGTGCTGCTCCTGATCGCCAACACCATTAATATTGCGGCGGATATTGCGGCCATGGGCGGGGCGCTGCAACTGGTGGTGGGCGGGGGCCATCATTTTTACGCGGTAGTCTTTGGCGTGCTCACCGTGCTGCTTCAGGTGTTCGTGCCCTACCGTACGCTGGCGCCCATCCTCAAGTGGCTGACGCTGTGCCTGTTTGCCTATGTCATTGCGGTCTTCATGGTGCATGTGCCCTGGATGCAGGTGCTGCGTGACCTGGTGATTCCCAAACTGCAGTGGAACGCGGCTTACTGGATGATGATTGTGGCCCTGCTGGGTACGACCATTTCGCCGTATCTCTTTTTCTGGCAGGCCTCCCAGGAGGTCGAGGAACTGCGGCTCAAGGGCGGCGTGCTCGGGACGCAAAACAGGATTCGCCATGACCTGCGGCGCGTCAAGCGCGACACCTTTGTTGGCATGTTTTTCTCTAACGCCATCGCCTTTTTCATCATGCTGCTCGGCGGCGTGGTGCTGTATGTGGCCGGCATTCGCGATGTCACGTCTGCGGAGCAGGCGGCGCAGGCATTGCGGCCGCTGGCGGGTGACTTCACGTTCGCGCTGTTTGCCGGCGGCATCATTGCCACAGGACTGCTGGCGGTGCCGGTGCTGGCCTGGAGCGCCGCTGGTTTGAAGCCAAGCGCTTCTACGCCATCATCACGGTGGCCACGATTGTCGGCACCGGCCTGAACTTCACGTCCATCGACCCGATGAAGGCCCTGTACTGGAGCGCCGTCATCAATGGCGTGGTGGCCGTGCCCATCATGGCCGGCATGATGATGCTGGCCAGCAAGAAGGAGGTGATGGGCAGCTTCACCTCGGGCCTGAAGACGCGCTGGTTTGGCTGGGGCGGCGTCGCGGTGATGGGTATCGCCGTGCTGATGATGTTCTGGAACCTGATTTACGGCTAAGCCGCGCCAAGGTTTCCCGGGGCGTTTGTTGCGTCTGAAAGCCGGCGCATGCAGGCGGGGCATGCAGCCGGCGAGGGCGTTCCTGCGTTCGCCTAAAGCTGGTACTCGACAAGCAGCAGCGGCGTGGTGGCCGTGCAGGAATTTTTAACAAACGAGGTGCTGTTGTCGCAGCCGAATTTGTTGCGCCAGTGTTCGATGCCGATGCCTGCGGTCAGCGCGCTTTTCGGACCCATCAGGTTGAACATGAACTTGGCCCGCGCCAGCACTTCAGTTTTCGTGTCGGCACCAAAGCCGTCCTTGCCCTTGGGTCCGATCACATCCACAAAGCCGCTGAACACGCCCAGATCCGAAACCGGGATCGCCCAGGCTGTCACCAGCGCAGGCGCCACATCGAAGCTGACGGATTTGCCGACGATGCCGTTGTGGTTGGATTCCTTGTAGGCCTGAACACCCACATCCCAGAACCCGGCA
>NCGI01000046.1 GCA_002256925.1 Polaromonas sp. 28-63-22 | reverse complement strand
TTTGCAGGACCTGCCGCACGGCATCACACTTTCGTGCCGCACGGCGGGTGAAAAAGGGCGGCCGGTGCTGATGTTTTTGCACGGCTTTCCCGAGGCGGCGTTTGTCTGGGACGAGCTGCTGACGTATTTCGCCCATCCGGACAACGGCGGCTACCGCTGCATCGCCCCCAACCTGCGCGGTTTCGAGCGTTCCAGCGCGCCCGCAGAGGTGTCGGCCTACCGCGCCAAATTCCTGGTGCAGGACATCGCGGCCCTGATTGCCCTGGAAGGCGGCCATCTGGCGTGTCTGGTGGCGCACGACTGGGGCGGCGCGGTGGCCTGGAACCTGGCGGCCAGCCAGAGCGCGCTGATGGACCGGCTGGTCATCATCAACTCGCCGCATCCGTCCACTTTTTTGCGCGAACTGCAGCATTCGCCGGCCCAGCAGGCGGCCAGCGCGTACATGAATTTCCTCTGCCGGCCCGATGCCGACCAGCTGCTGGCCGAGGACGACTTCCGACGGCTATGGGAGTTTTTTGCCAACATGGGCGCCATCACCGGCCCGCATGCCTGGCTGACGGAAAGCGTCCGGCAGCAATACCGCGACGTCTGGAGCCGGGGTTTGCAGGGCGGCTGCAACTACTACCGCGCCTCCCCGCTGCGCCCCGCCACACCGCAAGACCCGGCGGCCAGCGCGATCAGCTTCCCGAAAGAAATGTTCACCGTGAAATTGCCCACGCTGGTCATCTGGGGCATGGGTGATATCGCCCTGCCCCCGGCGCTGATCGACGGGCTGGGCGAATTTGTGCCACAGATGCAGCTTGAGAAAGTCGAAGGTGCGACGCACTGGATCGTGCACGAGCAGCCAACGCTGGTCATCGAACACATCCGAAAATTCCTGCGCTGACGCGGACTTCGCGGCTTCCAGTCGCTATAAAAAATATAGCTGCTGGCGCAGGTAGCTATTGGGCTGCAGCCCTGAAACACTTAAAAAACAAGCCTCAACTGCCTTCACAGGTGCCTGCAGGTGCCTGCCCGTGCCTGATTTTTGACGCGGCCTACGCCTCCTGGTACAGCGAAGCGTCGCCCTCCGGCCGGGTCTTGAAGCGCTTGTGAACCCAGTAGTACTGCGCCGGCATGGTGTCGATGTAGGTCTGCAGGTGGGCGTTCATGCGGGCGGTGTCACGCACCAGGTCGTCGCTCGGGAAGTCTTTCCACGCCGGCGTGAATTCAACCTCGTACCCCGCAGGCGTCATGCGCGCCAGCACCGCCAGCACCTTGGCGCGGCCGAGCCGGGCGAAACGCGACAGCGACGGCACGGTCGCCGTGGGCACGCCATAAAACGGCACGAACACCGAATCGTCAGGGCCAAAATCCATGTCGGGCAGCAAATAAAAGGGCTGGCCCTGGCGCAGTGCGGCAACGATCGGCTTGACGCCGTCGATACGGCCAAACAGGCGCAGGTTGCCGAAGCGCTGGCGCCCGCGCAGGATCCACTGGTCCACCAGTTTGTTCGACTGGTCGGTGTAGATCGTCGTTGACACGCGCGGGATGCGCTGTGCCACGCCGCCCCAGGCGGCATCAATACCGACGAAATGCGGCGCAAAAATCACCGTGGGCTCGTTGCCGGCCAGCTCTTCCACCGCGCCCGTGATGTGCACCCGCCGCGCCACCCAGTCGTGCGGCGCATGCCACAGCCACGAGCGGTCGAGCCAGGCCTGCGCGAAATACACAAAAGTCTGGCGCGCCAGGGTGCGCCGCTCGGCTTCGGTGCGTTCGGGGAAACACAGCGCGAGGTTGCGATGCACCACACGCCGGCGCTGCAGCACCAGCGCATACAGCAACCAGCCGAGCAGCCAGCCCAGCGCGCGAATCACGCGCAGCGGCAAAAAAGCCAGCAACTGCATGACACCGATACCGGCCCGGGTCGAGACGTAGCTGGCCACCTGCCCGGCCTTCATCGCGGTGCCTCTGGTGGTTTTGCGGCGGCTGCGAACGGTTCCTGACGGGGTGCCTTGTAGCGCGCGTAGCCCCACAGATACTGCCCCGGCTGACTCAGCACAATGGCCTCGACCGCCTGGTTGATCCGGGTGACCAGGCTCAAAAGATGGGCTTTGGGTGCGGCCAGCGCGGCGTCGGCATCAGCATCGTTGGCAGACTCCGGCGTCCGGACGGCCGGCCATATTTTCAGCCTGTAGCCACGCCCTGCCGGCAAGCGCTGACAACTCACCGGCAGCAAGACCGCGCCGTTCTGGATCGCCAGCCGGGCCGCCAGCGTCATCGTGTATGCGGGCTTGCCAAAAAAAGGCGCCCACACACCCAGGCCTTCGGGCGGCACCTGGTCAACCAGAACCCCGACCGCCTGATTGACTTTCAGCGCGTTGTGCATCTGACGAATGCCGCGCCGGTCCGCCGGCACCATGGTGAGATTGGGGCGGCCCCGCGACAGGCTTTCCAGGCGCGCCAGCCAGGCCTTGCGCGCCGGGCGGTACATCGCGGTGATGGGGCCATACAGCTCGGCCAGCGCCTGCGGCGCCAGCTCAAAACTGCCGCAGTGCGAGCCAAAAAAGATCACGCCCTGGCCCCGTGCGAATGCCTGCACGGCCAGCGCATGGCCTTCGACCTCGACATTGGCCAGGCACGAGCTTGTCTGCGGATGCAGCCACAGCCGGGGCAGCTCGGCCACGAAACGGCCGGCCTCGGCAATGGCCGGCCGCGCCACGTCAAACGTCAGGCCGGCCTGAAGGGCGTTGGCGCGAAATTGGCTGCGGTAACGCGGGCTGAGCGCCCACACCAGCCAGCCCAGCCAGCCGCCCAGCACATGCAGTGCGGCCAATGGCCAGACGGAAAAAAAACGGAATAACCAGAGCATTCAACGGGTGTAAGCGAACGGGCCAGAAGGGGTAAAAGTGGGGGTCATATAATGAAACCTGTCGCCGAGTTACTGAACAACTTGCAGGGCGACGTTAAACCAAACTGCTAAAGCGTTCGCCGAGGCACCCCAAGGCCGGCAACGCGCCGACTAACCTCATGGAGTGTACGCAATGGCGAACGATTTTCTCTTTACTTCCGAATCCGTCTCCGAGGGCCATCCCGACAAGGTGGCCGACCAGATTTCCGATGCCATCCTCGATGCCATCTTCAAGCAGGACCCGCGCTCCCGCGTGGCCGCCGAAACCCTGACCAACACCGGTCTGGTCGTGCTGGCCGGTGAAATCACCACCAACGCGCACGTGGACTACATCCAGGTCGCACGCGACACCATCAAGCGCATCGGCTACGACAACACCGACTACGGCATCGACTACAAAGGCTGCGCGGTGATGGTCTGCTACGACAAGCAGAGCAACGACATCGCCCAGGGCGTGGACCAAGCGAGTGACGACCATCTGAACACCGGCGCGGGCGACCAGGGCCTGATGTTCGGCTACGCCTGCGACGAGACGCCCGAGCTGATGCCCGCGCCGATTTACTACGCGCACCGGCTGGTCGAGCGCCAGGCCCAGCTGCGCAAGGACGGCCGCCTGCCCTTCCTGCGCCCCGACGCGAAAAGCCAGGTCACGATGCGCTATGTCGATGGCAAGCCGCACAGCATCGACACCGTGGTGCTGTCAACCCAGCACAGCCCCGACCAGAGCGAAACGCCGCACAAGATGAAGGCTTCGTTCAACGAGGCCATCATTGAAATGATCATCAAGCCGATGCTGCCGAAAGACATGATCACCAGGGACACGAAGTACCTGATCAACCCGACCGGCCGTTTCGTCATCGGCGGCCCGCAGGGCGATTGCGGACTGACCGGCCGCAAGATCATCGTCGACACCTACGGCGGCGCCTGCCCGCACGGCGGCGGTGCCTTCAGCGGCAAAGACCCTTCCAAAGTGGACCGCTCAGCCGCTTACGCCGCGCGCTACGTCGCCAAAAATATCGTCGCGGCAGGGCTTGCGCGCCAGTGCCAGATTCAGGTCGCGTACGCGATTGGCGTCGCCAAACCGATGAACATCACGGTGTACACCGAAGGTACGGGTGTGATCTCTGACGAGAAGCTGTCGGCAATGGTCAATGAACACTTCGACCTGCGCCCGAAAGGCATCATTCAGATGCTTGACCTGCTGCGCCCGATCTACGAAAAAACCGCAGCCTACGGCCACTTCGGCCGAGAAGAACCAGAATTTACCTGGGAACGTACGGATAAAGCTGCAGCCCTGCGGGCGGCAGCCGGCCTCTAGCCCGCCTGCGGCAGATCCAGACTGAGCCAGCCCTCGCCGCGCGACATCGATGCGCCGAACGATCTGGCCATGGCCTCGACGTCGGCCCAGTCGATGCCGCGCGATTTGCGATCAGGCGCCGGTGTTTCAGCCACAAGGGTGGCGTTGTCATGCCGCATCCGCAGCGTCAACCGGGCGGTGTCATGGCTGTTTCCGGCTCCGGCTTCGAGGCTGGCGTGCAAGGTACCGCCCGCCGTGCGCTGGTCGCAAAAAGCCAGCAGTGCGCCCACCAGCACATTTCGATAAAAACTTTGCGGGACGGCTGGTGCGTCATCGGAAATACCGTTGATCATCTCCAGACCACTGGCAGAAAGCTCCATTGCCAGCAGCTTGATGGCCTCATCCAGGCTGCTGCGCAAATTGACACCCGTGTCATCGCGCGAAGCCATCCAGCCCATGGCGTTCATGCAGCCGGTGGTGGCTTCTTTCGTCAAGGTGCTGACAGAGGCGACGTTTTTGACTATCGCCGGCAGATCGGGCTCAGGCATTTGAACGCGCCGCTGGAGCACCATCATCAGCATGCCGACAGGTTGCATGAGACCTGCAATGTCGTGGCGCAACACGGGCGCAACACGACGCAGCACCGCATAGCAGGCCGCTTCGGCCAGCCGGTCCTGCAGCGGGTCAGCGGTGACCGAAGGCGCGATTTGTGCAAGCGTCAGTTCTGCGGTGGTGAGAGTGGACATGGTTTGAGATCAGCTATGTGGAGGGAAGGTTTGAAAAGATCCACGATTTTGCGGCACCTCAAGCGTACCGAAGTTTCGCAAACTGGTGTCCGATGATCAGGCTTCCCGCGCCGGCACAAAACCAGACAGCAACACTTCGACGGCGTCGGGGTCCACCGGCTTGGTCAGGTGCGCATGAAAACCCGCAATTTTTGATTTGAGAATGTCATCGTCGGTACCCCACCCGGTCAGCGCAATCAGTCGGGTCGCGGCTGTGTCCGGATCGGCCAGCAGCCGTCGCGCCACCTCGTAGCCATTCATGCCCGGCAGGCCGATGTCGAGAAACACCACATCGGGACGAAAGACGCTCGCGACATCCAGCGCTTCCTGGCCGCCAAAGGCCGGGCGTGCATCGTGGCCCAACAAATCAAGCAGCATGACCATGGCTTCGGCGGCATCGACGTTGTCATCGACCACCAAAATCCGCTGCCCTGCGTCGGCGACGGGGGCGGGGACCGGGCGGGTGAGCGGCGCATCAGCCTGCGGCGCAAGCGCCGAAGCCGTCGGCAGGGACACCGTGAATTCGCTGCCCCTGTCAATGCCGCCACTGGCAGCCTGAACGGAGCCGCCATGCATTTCAACCAGCGTCTTGACCAGCGACAAACCGATGCCCAGGCCGCCCTGCGAGCGGTCGAGCGTGCGGTTGATTTGCGTGAACATGTCAAACACCGTGTACAGCATGTCGGTCGGAATACCCATGCCGGTATCCAGAACCGAGATCACCACGCTTTCAGCCTGCAGTCGTGCCGAAAATATGATCTGGCCACCGGGACGCATGTACTTGGCCGAATTAGTCAGCAAGTTACTGAGAATTTGCGCCAGCCGGGTCGGATCGGCGTCCAGCCAGACGGCATCATTCGGCCAGTCGATGGTCAGCGAATGACCCGCCGCGTCGATCAGGGGCCGCGACGCCTCCAGCGCAGCAGCGGCAATCTCCTGGAAGGCAACGCGCTCACGCTTGAGCACGATCTTGCCGCTGCTGATGCGCGAGACATCCAGCAGGTCGTCGATCAGGCGCACCATCTGACTTACCTGGCGCTCCATCACGGGCAGGGTACGGGCTGCAACGTCTGCCCCGGGCGCGAGCTTGAGCACCTGCAGGCCGGTGCGTATGGGCGCCAGCGGGTTGCGCAGCTCATGCGCCAGCGTTGCCAGAAACTCGTCCTTGCGAACATCCTGTTCGAGAAGGCGCTGCTCATAAGCCCGGCGATCCGTGATGTCGTGCGTCACCCCCAGTGTGGATTCCACCTGTCCGCGCTCATTGAATTCGGGTACGAGACGACAGGAAAAATGGCGCAGTCCGTCATGCGGCGTATGCAGCGAAAATTCGAGCGCGGTATGCACGCCGTGATCGAACACGTGGCGAATCGCCCTTTCCCACTGGTCACACAGACTTTTCGGTACGTCCAGCTGGCGATGGGTTTTTCCGAGCATCCCGGCAACAGGGTGGCCCGCTAATTTTTCTGCCACCGAGTTGACGAATACATGGCGAAACTGGCGGTCAAAGCGCGTCAGCATATCGGGCGTGTTTTCAGTCACGCTGCGCAGTTCACGCTCGCGCTGACCAAGCCCCTGCGTCGCCCGTACTTCAGCGGTGCGGTCCACGCCGTGAATGAAGATGCTCGATACCTGGCCGTCGGCTTCGCGCAAGGGCAGATAGGCAAAATCGACAAAGCTATCGGTCAGGCTCCCGCCAGATCCGCTTGAGAGTCTGACCACCATGGATTTGGCTTCAAAGGCCTTGCCGGTGCGGTAAACCTCTTCGAGCAAGGCAGGAAAAGGCTGGTCGGCGATTTCGGGGATCGCCTCAAGAACCGTTTTGCCAATGATCTCCGGGCCACGTTTGACGAGGTCGAAGTAAGACTGGTTGGCCAGCTGAAAAACGAAGGTGGGGCCCGTGAGCACGGCCGAAAACGAGGGCATGATCTGCAGCATCTGCGACAGCTGCAGCTCTTTGGCCTGCAGTTTGCCTTCCGATCGCGCGTGTTCAACGGCAGACCAGGTGCGTTCGGCGATTTCTCGCGCGATCGACATGTCTTCCGGGGTCCAGTGACGCGGTGCATTTTGATGAACACCGAGGAAAGCAACCAGCCTGCCATTTTTCAGAATGGGAATGCCCAGATTGGCAACGATTTCCATCCGGGCACACGCCGCTTTTTCGCTGTCCGAGTAGCCGTCATCGCTCCGCATGTCAGACACGACCACGTTATCCCCCGACCGTAAAGTGGTCACCCGGCTCGGACCATAGTCCTCGAGCCTGTAGCTACCCTCGATCTGGTGCACGCCGTTGACGTAGCTTGGCCCAATCACCACATTTTCTTCGCCCACCACCTCTCCGTACATGACCCGATTGACCCGCAGGTGCAGGCCCAGCAACAGGGAAGCCACGCGTTTGAGCGCCTGCTGGTCCGTGAGGTCACGCGTCGCGTCGCTGAATGCGCTGCGAAAGGTTTCGCGATCCGTCACCAGGCGCAAAGCTTCCTTGCGCTGACGAATTTCGCGCGCCATCGCCCAGCTTTCGCAGGCGTTTTCAATCGCCCGACCAAGAGCTGGGGGGCTGGTCCAGTCTTTGCCGATGTAGTCCTGCGCGCCGGCGCGCAGCACGCGCCGGCCGTCGTCCCGGCTGGCGCCGCCGGTCACCACCACGACCGGACACACAGGCATGCCATCAGGCCCTGTCAGCGCCGCCAGAACTTCCGGCGCGTCCATATCCGGCAGGTTGTAGTCGAGAATGACGCAGTCGGGTGGCGGCTCTGCGGCAAGCGCCGCGCCAATGCCGGATTGCGCAGTTCCAGCCTCGACAAAGCTCAGGCGCCGCTCGGTCCCTTTGAGCAGCATCCGTCGGATTTCGGCGCGGTCATCAGGGCTGTCGTCGATGATATGGACGCACCACGGTTTCAGCGGTACTTTATCGGTCAGGAACATCAATCCGCCCCTGCCGCTGCCGTATGCAAGGTGGCGCTGGCCAGCCAATAGAGAAGTACGGCGCGAAGCAACAACAGGTACTGATCGTGGCGCACGGGCTTGACGTGGTAGGCGTTGGCCCCTGCCTCGTAGCAAAAAGCCACGTCCCTGGGGTTGGCCGATGTCGTCAGCACCACCAGCGGGATAGCCTTCAGGCTGGCGCTGTTCTTGATGGCCACCAATGCGTCCCGGCCATCGACGCCGTGGGAATTGAGATCCATCAGGATAAGGACTGGCAACACTGGCGGAGTCGCCAGGCCGTCGCCGCGTGCACCAGGCTCCCCACTCAATAGCGCCAGGCAATCCCCGCCTGACGCAACGCGGCGAATAGCGCGCGTCACACCAGCGCGTCGCGCGGCCTCGACCAGGGTATCGAAATCCTCGTCCGAGTCTTCGACGACTACAAGCGGGGCGTCCCGAAACGAACCCGTAAGCGTGCTAGATATCATCCGTCGCACTCAGGGTAAAGAAAAAAGTACACCCTTCGCCAGCGACAGATTCAGGCCACACCTGCCCGCGATGCCGCTCCACCAGCTTGCGCACAATCGTCAGGCCGGCACCGGTGCCGCCGCCATATTCTTCACGGCCATGCAGGCGCTTGAACATTTTGAACACCTGGTCAAAATGGCGCGGTGCAATGCCGATACCATTGTCGCGGACGTAGTACACCGTCTGCCCGGCTGCCTCAACGGGAAAGCCTTGGCGAAGCGCTGCGTCATGCGCGTCAATAGAACCCACCTCGACACGCTTGGCCGTCTTGTCGTTGTACTTCAGTGCATTCGACAGCAAATTGACCAGCACTTCGCGCACCCGAACCCGGTCGCACAGGATGATTGGCAGCGGCCGGGGCACCACGATCTGCGTGCGCCCGTCGCCGGTACGTGAGCCGACCATCTCGATAGCATCGGCCAGCACCTCGTTCAGATTGACTTCTTCGAGCGTCAGCTCTTCACGGCCCACGCGTGAAAAATGCAGCAGCGAATCAAGCAGGCTGTCCATGCGCAAGGTCAGACGCATCAGGCCATCGAGTTTGCGCCTTCCCTCTTCATCGGCGGGTGCGGCTTCCATCAACTGGTGCGCGTATTTATGAATGCCGCGCAGCGGTTCTTTCAGGTCATGGCTGGCCACATACGCAAAGGCATCCAGCTCTTCATTGCTGCGGGCCAGGTCAGCATTCAGGCCGGCCAGTCGTTCAGCGCGCACGATGACCAGTTCCATGATCAGCGCCCGCAGCCGGGCCGCCGCGTCGATCTCGACCTGCAGCCATGGCTGGGCCTGCTGATGGACCGACTCGCTGAACAGCTCGAAACTGCGCCGGGGCGTCAGGCGCGCGCCATGCGGGCCGGTCACCATGGGTTTGTCATGGGGGTTGCCGCCCCAATTGACTGTTTTTTGAACTTCGGGCCGAAACCACATCATCAGGTTCTGGCCGCTGCGCGACAGCGGCGCAGCCAGCAAGCCGCTGGCCACCTCGGCAAAGGCAGCGCCGGGCGGATAGTCAGCCGCCAGCGAATGCGTGGCATACAGCGGGCTGACCAGCGTGCTGGCATCCAGCCGCTCGACCATCCACTGGCCCAGCGCTTCCAGCTGGGCCTCGTCGGGCGTCTGGCCGACCCGCCACCAGCGGTCGCGGTGGTACAGCGCGGCGCCACCTGCGTGCATGGCGCCCAGCAGCGAGGGCGAGCCATCGGTCATGGACGCCAGCCCGCCTTCCTGCGCAGCAAGGGTCAGCAGCTGCTGGTTGACTTCTTCGAGTTTCAAGCGGTAGGCCGCGTTTTCACGGTCTTCAACGGCCTGATGCTGCAGCGAGCCGACTTGCGCCAGAAACTCGCAGGCGGCGCGCAGCTCATAAGGAACATGGTGCGGGCCACTGTAGTGATGGCAGGCAATCAGCCCCCACAACACGTTGTCCCGGCGCAGCGGCATCGTCAGGCCGGCTGAGACGCCCATGTTCTGCAGGTATTCGGTGTACATCACCGACACGCCACGCAGCGCGCAAAACGTCATGTCCACCGGCTTGCCGGTGTCGGGATTGAGCAGCGGCGTTATTTCAGCCAGTGCGCCGTTGATGTCGGGCACCGGACGGATCCAGGTTTTGGCAAAAATGTCGCGCGCCGGCTTGGGAATGTCTTCCGCCGGGTAGTGCAAACCGAGCCAGGGCGACAGATCGCTGCGCCGGCTTTCGGCAAAAACCTCGCCATGATGATCGGCATGGAATTTATAGATCATCACGCGGTCCATACCCGACAGCAAGCGAGTCTCATCGGCAAGCGCCTGGCAAAACGTCTGCACCGTGCCCATGGTCTGCAGACGGGCCACCGTTTTCTTGATGATCGCGTAGTAGTCGGGCTCATGGCGCGGCCCGGGCGCGACAGGACCAGTGCTCTTGCCGCTCTGGCTTCGGCCGGTGGCCTCGAACTCCAGCATCACCACACCATCGAGGGTGTGCAGGGTCACATCCATCGCCGCAACGTGCTCGCCCGCTGGCAGCGTGAAGGCGTAAATCGGGTTACGGTCGGTCGGCTCGGTCGCCAGAATGCTGCGCAGCCGGAGTTCACCCTCGGGCCCGACGACGGCAGCGACGCTCTTGCCGAGCAATGACGGCGCCGCCTGCCCCAGGATGGCCTGGGTGTTCTCGCTCGCCTGCAAAATGCAAAGATCGGACAGGCGCAAAACCAGCAACGCGCCATGCGCCTGGATGCACCCGGGCGTCTGGACGGGTTCGGCGTCGCAGTTGCTGATGCTGATGCCATGGCGCTTGATGCTGTAGGGCTGGGTGTCCCACGGTGCGGAGCCAGTGTCTTGCGCCGTGGCCGCGACGGCGGCCGGGCCACGCAGGGTGGTGGCAATGTTTTCATGCATGGCGGTGAGCTTCGGGTTGTTTTTCGTCTGGTTCGCACCAGCGGCGCAGGCAGGCGAAAGTGGCGATGGCGTTGTCCACCATGGTGTTTTCGGTCTGTTTATCGGGCGCGCTGCTGACCAGCAGGTGCCGCGTGGCTTGCCACATTTTTCCGGTGTCTTCACCGTAGCCCTCGAAAAAACTGCCACCCGTGGTGGGCGTGATGCCGAAGGTCGTGCCGATATGCTGGGTGATCAGTCGCCCGCCCAGCGTAGCGCCTTCCAGCACGTACAGGCAGCCCAGCACCTGGGCCGGACCTTCAAGCGGCGGCAGTTCGCGGCACAGCGGCAGCGTCGCGGTCAGCACACCGAGGTGACCGAGGTCTTGCCGCAGATGCGCGGTTTTGTTCAGTCTCGGTACAAGCGCCAAATGCATCGAAACAGGCCATGCGGCAAAAGTCGCTCCGCCTGCGCGGCGGTGCAGCGGAGCGCAACGCGCGCGAAGTGCCTGTTCGAGCGGGGCGTAAAAACCGTAGAACTGCTCCAGCCGATGGCGGTAGCCATCGCGCGTGAGCGAGCTACCGATCAAATCAAGGACTTGCTCGACCGCATCGTGCTCGCCTCGGGTTTCCAGGCGCAGTCGCGAGAGGATGGAAGGTGGCTCGGGGGGCGAAAGCGCGTTGCCACGCGGCCCTGCAGAATCGGCGACTGCCAAAAAGGTCATAAAGGCTCGCGATGCTGCAGTGATGGATGGGATGTAATGCAGACAAGATAACACGCGGGGCGCGTCGTCAATACCCTTGTCCGTGCCTAGGACAAGTCTTTCAACCGGACGATTCGCTATCTATTTAATAGCTGCTTGCGCAGGTAACGTATGGGCTAGCGGCCTGTTTGACCAACAATCGAGGCTCCCCCACCCGCCGACGGTTGCCGACGCAACAGTTTCGCGCAGCTTGTTGCGGTGGCTGTGGCTGTGGCTGCAGTCGCCGCCCCAAGCGGCGGTCGGCGTTCAGCGACGCAGCGCGTCCAGGCAAAGTTTGCCGGCGCCGACCGAAAAACCGCTGGCAAATGTGCCCCAGGCCATGTCCATCAGCGACACGTTCAGCGGCCAGTCCCGCAGCGTGGCGAGGTTCGACAAATCATAGGTGGCATACGCAAACAATCCGAACAGCGCACCCATCGCAGTCGCCCTGAGCAGGCTGGAATCTTCATGCGGCACCACTGCAAAAATGACCAGGCCCAGCGGGTACATCAGATAAAAGGCGCCGGCGGCCCGCAGGTCCGGCTTGGGTGCCATCAAATGGCCCAGTCCCTGCTGGTACCACGCGGTGGCGATACCGCGCAACCAGACCATGTCCAGTACCAGCATGGTGACCAGAACGACCAGGTAAACACCCGTGTATCTCAGCATTCAATCGTCCTTTTGATGATTGACCTGGCCGGCGCTTGCTGATCGCGACGCGAAGTGTCAGCCTCGGGTGTAGGGGGACTTTTCGACATAGGGTCCGAGGCCCAACTCCTCCACGGGCGCGTTGTCGGGTTTGGGCGTGGCGACGGTTTTGTTGGTGCCCTCCAGGCCAAACTCGTCACCCCGCCTGATGGCTTTACCCGACACGGAGGTGGGGGACTTGTCGGGTTGCACCGGCTTCTTGCGCACGGCGCTCTTGCGGGCCGCCGCAGCAGGGCTGAGGGATGCGGAAGAAGGCGATGGGGTGGCGCACGGCTTGTGGCCCTCGCCTGCAGCGACCTGCGGCGCGAGGCCCCGACGTGACGACGGTGATGGGCTGCCGTGGTGCATGGTGGGTGGCCGGATGCTGCCAGGCTCAGGTCACAAAACTGCTTGGCGTTCCTTCATCCGGGTCGCCCAGCGGCGCCTGATCGCTGTCGGCATCATCGACGCCCTCGCCCTGCCCATACCCTTTCACGGGGAAAGGCCACAGACTCCGGATTTTCATGAACCGGCTGGGCGGCTCGACGCCCTGCTGCAGAAAAATGTCTGAAGAATTGTGCTGAAGCGCGTTAACGAGAGGCATGGCTTGATTCCCGGAAATAAGTTGAATGCCCGCATGGCTTGGTAGTGAGACCTTGACCCGGTGCGCGCCGTCTGGGGCACAACCGCCTGGCAGGGTCAAAGATATCCGTACCAACTTGTCATCTACCTTACTCTAACTTTCACGGCCTTGCAGGCGGTGTCGGCGCTGGGGGAGGATGTCTGTAGGACAAGCCGCAGCACAGGTACCACCAGGGACCGCGTGGCCGCACCCGAAGCCTGCCCGGGCGGGAACTTGAAACACATTTCGGCGTGGACCAGCCTTGAAATCGGGTTCAATTGCCCCTATGATTAGCACTCACAGTTACCGAGTGCTAACAGGCATGACGAACCCTGACTGGTAGGCCCTTGCGTTCTGCAGGGTCTTTTTGGATTTTTCAAACCATTGTTTTACAACAAGGAGCTCCCATGAAACTTCGTCCTTTGCACGACCGCGTGATCGTCAAACGCGTGGAAAACGAAACCAAAACCGCTTCCGGCATCGTCATTCCTGACAGCGCCGCTGAAAAGCCTGACCAGGGCGAAATCCTGGCAGTGGGCCCGGGCAAGAAAAACGACAAGGGCGAAGTTCAGCCTGTCGGCGTCAAGGTCGGCGACCGCGTGCTGTTCGGCAAATACAGTGGCCAGACCGTCAAGGTCGATGGCGACGAATTGCTGGTGATGAAGGAAGAAGACCTCTTCGCGGTGGTTGAGAAGTAATTCTTCAACGACGGCAGACGCTACAAAATTCATAGCTTCTCGCGCACGAAATACGTGGGCTGGCGGCATATTTGAACCTTATTTAACCCTTTCCAGGAGCCACTCATGGCAGCAAAAGACGTAATTTTCGGCGGCGAAGCCCGCGCACGCATGGTTGAAGGCGTGAACATTTTGGCCAACGCGGTCAAAGTGACCCTCGGCCCTAAAGGCCGCAATGTGGTGCTGGAGCGCTCGTTCGGCGCCCCGACCGTGACCAAGGACGGTGTCTCCGTCGCCAAAGAAATCGAGCTGAAAGACAAGCTGCAGAACATGGGCGCGCAGATGGTCAAGGAAGTTGCTTCCAAGACGTCTGACATCGCTGGTGACGGCACCACGACCGCAACCGTGCTTGCACAAGCCATCGTGCACGAAGGCATGAAGTACGTGGC
>NCGI01000314.1 GCA_002256925.1 Polaromonas sp. 28-63-22 | reverse complement strand
CGCGCCCGGCGTCGCGCAGGCGGTGGGCCCTGCCGTGCTGCCCGACGGCATTCGACTGGTGCTCGAGCTGCCGCCGGGTCAGGCGATCAGCGGCAAGCTGACGCTGGACTGGGTTCGGCCCACGTTGGGGGGGGATCGATGAAGCCCGGGGCCATGCGATCCGCCGCCGCAGGCCGGCAATCGGGTGCCGCGCTTCTGGCGGCCATTGATCCTGCGCGAGGATGGCCGGGCCGGCGGCGCCGACTACCTGGCCGAGCCGTGGGCGGTGCCGCTGAACGAGGCCCGGCTGTCGAGCTTTCTGGCCGTCGACCAAAGTGCCAGCGAAACCGAGCGCGAGGCTTTTTTGTCGGGCCAGGTAATCGATCTGCAGTCCAGGCTCAACGTCAGCAACCTGATCGAAGGCAACACCGTCTCGGCCCCTGCCCTGGCCAGCTTCAGCCGCCTCTTTGAGCTGCTGGGCCTGCCCAACGAGCAGTTGCTGACACTGGCAAGCAACCTGATTGATGCCGTGCGGGACCCGGCTCCGGCGGCCAGCCCGAATACGCCAGGCGCCGGTCCCGTCGTGGCGCCACCGCCCGCCACAGCTGCCAGCGCGGCGGCGGCGCCCGGCGTCCAGCCGCCCGTGCGGGCACCGGCCACAGTCACCAGTCCGCTCAGCCCGCTGATGCCGCAGCGCGTGGACCAGCTGGCATGGCTGGGCGTACCGCAGGCCACCCTGGCCGTGCTGGGCCCGTACATCACGCTGCTGCCGCAGCGCACCACGGTCAACCTGAACACGGCCAGTGCCGAGGTCATCTATGCCTCGACCGCCGGCCTGGACATGGCCGACGCACAAAGGCTGGTGGCGGTGCGCGACCGCAAGCATTTCAACACCATAGCCGAAGCCAACCAGCAACTCGGCGGCACGGAAGTCAAGTTCAGTGATGCCCAGCATTCGGTGTCATCACGGTTTTTTGAGGTGACGGGCCGGCTCCGGCTTGAGCAGACGGTGGTGCAGGAGCGTTCGGTGCTGCAGCGCGATGGCCTGTCGGTACGCACTCTCTGGCGCGACCGTGGCGTGGTCATCACAGCGGCCCCGCCGGGCACGGGCCGGCCCTGAAAAAGACCACTACGCAGGCGCCCGCGCCGCTCGCCGCCCGGCCGGCCGGGCTAGGGGAAACGCGCACAGAATGTCACATCGCTACCCTACAATGATCTTCGAGTTTCCTCAATGAGCACCCTGATCATTTGCCTCCCCGCAGCGACGTCCGGCGCGACGACGGGCTACGACTATGCCGTGACGGCCGATGGCCGCACACTGACGGTGCATTCCAGCGCCCCCGTGGCCCTGCTGCCCACCCCGGCGCGGGGCGGCGAGGTCATTGCCGTGGTGCCGGTGACGATGCTGTCGTGGCATCAGGTCGAGTTGCCCAAGGGCGTGGGGCCAAGTTCGCCGCGCCTGCGGCCCATCCTTGAAGGGCTGCTGGAAGACCGTCTGCTTGATGACGCGGCCCGGCTGCATCTGGCGGTCGCCCCAGTGGTCAATGCGTCCGGGTCGGTCTGGATCGCCGCGTGTGACCGGCAGTGGCTGGCTACGCATCTGCAGGCGCTTGAAGCCGCGCAGCGACCGGTCAGCCGCGTCGTGCCCGAGTTTGCGCCCGACACCGGCCCGATGCGCCTGTACGCGCTCGATGAGCCCGACGCGCCCCAACTGGTGATCACCGGCGAGAACGCCGGCGGCGTCATCCGGCTGCCGCTCACGGCGTCGGCGCCCGGCATGATCGAGGCCCTGCCCGCCGAGGCCGGCGAACAGGACGCGCACGTGCTGGTGCTGGCCGAACCCGGCGTGGCTGCGCTGGCCGAACAGATTTTACAAACCAAGGTCAGCCTGATGACCCGGCCGCAGCGCTGGCTCGACGCAGCACGATCGCCCTGGGATCTGGCGCAGTTCGACCTGGTTTCGTCGGGACGGACCCGCACCTTCAAGCGCCTGTCGGGCATCGGCCGCGAACTGCTGCAATCGCCAGCCTGGCGGCCTGCCCGCTGGGGTGTCGTGGCGCTGCTGCTGGGAAACCTGCTGGGCCTCAACGCATGGGCCTGGCGCGAACAGTCGGCGCTGGAGGCCACACGCGCCTCCCTGCGCGGCATGCTGACGCAGGCATTTCCGCAAATCAGGGTGGTGGTCGATGCGCCGCTGCAGATGGAGCGCGAAGTGGCGACCTTGCGGCAGGCCAGCGGGGCAGCGTCGGAGCGCGACCTTGAAACCATGCTCGCGGTGGCGGGCTCCGCCATGCCTGTGGGACGCGTGCCCGGCAGCATTGAATTTGCGGCCGGCGAAGCGCGCCTGAAGGGTTTGCAGCTCAACGCCCAGGAGGGCTCCAGCCTGACGCTGCAACTCAAAAGCCTGGGCTATGCCGCACGCGTGGAAGGCGACACCACCATCATCAAGCCCGACGCCTCACCGGGGACGGCACCATGAAGCTCGC
>NCGI01000313.1 GCA_002256925.1 Polaromonas sp. 28-63-22 | reverse complement strand
ACCAGCCTGACGGGCTTTTGCAGTGTGAGCGGCCCGAGGTAGCCCGGTTTGCAGCCGAAATGGTCTTCGATTTCAGGCAGCGTGGCAAAGCGGAAACCCGCCAGGCCCGGCACCTTGCCGACCTTGACTTCATTCATGTCGTGGTCGCCGCGCAGCAGCAGCAGCCAGACCTGCGACTTGACGACCTCGCCCTTGTCGTTCGTTTCGTCCGTGGCCAGCACCAGTGATTTGACGGTGCTTGCCAGCGGGATGCCCAGCAGCTCGGCCACATCGGCGCATGTCGCCTTGCCCGGCGTGGCGGTTTTCGTCAGGGCCTGGGCGGGCGCCGCGCGCGTGCCGGCCGGCGCCAGTGCCTCGGCTTTTTCCATGTTGGCGGCGTAGCTACTGCCGGGGCAATACACAATCGCGTCTTCGCCGGTGGCAGCAATGACCTGGAACTCTTCGCTCAGGTCGCCGCCGATGGCGCCGCTGTCGGCCGCCACGGCGCGGTACGTCAGGCCGAAGCGGTCGAAGATGCGCCGGTAGGCTTGCGCCATGACCTGGTAGCTGGCCTTGGCGGAGGCGGGGTCGCGGTCGAAGCTGTAGGCGTCTTTCATGATGAACTCGCGGCCGCGCATCAGGCCAAAGCGGGGACGGCGTTCGTCACGGAACTTGGTCTGGATCTGGTAGAAATTTTTCGGCAGCTGCTTGTAGCTCTTGATGTCCTGGCGCACCACGTCGGTGATGACTTCTTCGCTGGTTGGCTGCACGATGAAGTCGCGGCCGTGGCGGTCCTTGATGCGCAGCAGCTCGGGGCCCATTTTTTCAAAGCGGCCCGTCTCTTGCCACAGCTCGGCCGGCTGAATGACCGGCATCGTCATCTCGACGGCGCCAGCGCGGTTCATTTCCTCGCGCACGATCGCCTCGACCTTGCGGATCACGCGCAGACCCATCGGCATATAGGTGTAGATACCTGCGCCGAGTTTTTTGATCATGCCGGCGCGCATCATCAGCTGGTGGCTGGCGACTTCGGCGTCGGCAGGCGCTTCCTTGAGCGTGGAAATGAAGAACTGGGAGGCTTTCATGCGGTGTTTTTCTGCGGGTGGGGCGGTGCTGCGGTGTCCGTGCGGCGAGAGCGCGTTTGGCACTTGGGCCGGCGCTGTGCATAATGGAAGCAGTTTAAAAAATTGAGGTTTGATTATGCTCGACCGGGACGGCTTCAGGCCCAACGTCGGCATCATCTTGCTCAACCAGAGAAGTCAGGTATTTTGGGGCAAACGTATCCGGACCCACTCGTGGCAGTTTCCGCAGGGTGGCATTGATCGGGGCGAAAATCCCGAACAGGCCATGTTCCGCGAGTTGCACGAAGAAGTCGGCTTGCTCCCGCAGCACGTTCAGGTGCTGGCCCGCACGAGAGATTGGTTGCGCTATGAGGTGCCTGACCGGTTCATCCGCCGCGATGCACGCGGACATTACAAAGGCCAGAAACAGATCTGGTTTTTGCTTCATCTGGTCGGTCACGACTGGGATCTGAACCTGCGCGCCACCGATCACCCCGAATTCGACGCCTGGCGCTGGAACGACTATTGGGTGCCGCTCGATGTGGTGGTCGAATTCAAACGCGGCGTGTATGAAATGGCGCTGACGGAACTGTCGCGCTTCGTGCCGCGCTTTGACGCCCGGCCCGATCACCGCAACCGTTATTTGCGCGGCGGTGCGCACCAGCGCGACGCAAGCGCACTGGGGGCAACGGGCGCTGGCATGGGCCTGGCCAACCCGCCGATTCATTTCCACCCGGTCAGGTCGGGCGCCTCGTTCGAGTTGCCGCCTGGCGCCATCTTCGAGCCTGATCCACAAACCGGCCTTGCCGCTGATCCCCACCTGGGCAAAACCTGATGTTCAAATCTTCTGGCTGCGCCGCGCTGGCGCTGGCTTTCCTGGCGCTGGGCGCTGCTCCCGGCGCCCGTGCGCAGGCGGTTGTCGATGAGCCCGAATGGGTCGAGTCGCAGGCACCGCCGCCGCCCGCGTTTGACATGCGCAATCTTGTGATCATGGACATGCCCTACACCACGTCGCTGGTTTATGGCGTCGATCCTTCGGCGATCAGCATTTCAAAAAGCGACGGCGTGGTGCGCTACGTGATGGTCGCCACCAGCGCCAGCGGCGCCAAAAACGCCATGTACGAAGGCCTGCGCTGCGCCACCGGGGAATTCAAGACCTATGCGCGCTATGTCGGCGACGGCCCGTGGAAGCCGGTGGCCGATCCGCAGTGGCGTTCGGTGTTTGGCAACATGCCCTCGAAGCAC
>NCGI01000312.1 GCA_002256925.1 Polaromonas sp. 28-63-22 | reverse complement strand
TCGATCAGCGTGGCCGACTGACGGGTGAAAAGCGGTTCGGAGTGCGCCAGCGGCGGAAGGGGCGAGTCGTAGTCGAGCGACTTGGCGGGTGACAGTAAAAAAAGCATGGCCTGCGATGTGGGGGCGAAATGGAAAACCCGACTTTACGACACGCGCCCGGCCGCCCTGCGGCATGGCCAGCCACGCCGCGCGCGGAGGTGCTCAGCGCAGGTCGCTGGCCAGCGACGCCAGCGTTTCGGCTGCCATCGTGGTGTGTGCCGGGTAATTGGTGTGGTCGCAGCCAAGCTTGACGCTGGCACCGGCCTTGACCGCCGCGCACATGGCCGGCGTCAACTCAAAGCGCACGAAATGCACGGCTGAGGTTTTCTCGTCGTTTTCGCGGTCCATGTCTTCGTCGGCAATCGCATACACCCGGGCGTGGCCTTCGACCTCGACAAACATGTGGTCTTCGACGCCGATCAGCCGGCCCAGCTCCCGCTTACGCTCGTTAACATCCGGGTACTCCAGCATCATGGTGGCCTTCCAGTTGCTGCCGTCCGGCATCAGCGGGGCGTAGGCTTCGATCTCCTGCTCGATACCGTCTTCTTCAAAGACTTTTTCGATGCGCAGCATTTCCTGAATCTGGTAGCGAATGGTGGTTTCGCTTTCAAACTGCATGTTGATGAACTCGCCCAGGCGAACACTGCGCAACTTGCGGTGCGCCATGATCGCGGCCTTGTTCGCCTTGCGGTATTTGCTGTAGGCCTCAAGGGTCATGAGGCTGTCGCGGGTTATTTTTCCGGTGGTTTGCATGGGGTCGCTCGCAATGTTGCAGTAGTCAAATTCAGAAAGTCATTCACCGCAGAGGCGCAGAGGGCCGCAGAGAAATCCAGATTTTCTTTTCTCTGCCTTGCTTACTCTGCGTTCTCTGCGCCTCTGCGGTAAAAATTCTTATTTCAGCCCGTAAGCCGTGCGTATCAGCGTTAACGGGTGTTTTTGCGGCGGCGCGCCGAGCTGGTTTACCTCGAAGCCCTGCGCAATGTGGTGGCCGCCCAGCGGGCAGTCGCTGCTGATGACGTCGGGCAGCCCGCCGTCCTTGTGGTTGGCCATGGCCTTGAACAGCGGCTTGCCGATCTTCATCGCCTGCTGGTGGTACGGCACCTTGACGCCGAACGTCCCGGCATGGCCCGAGCAGCGCTCGTGGGTGTGCACGCTGGTGCCCGGCACCATCTTGAGCATTTCCTCGGTTTTTTTTCCGATGTTCTGCACGCGGCCATGGCACGGGATCTGGTAGCTGATCTTGCCCAGGGGCTTCGGGAATTCCGTCTTGAGCAGCCCGTCGCGCTTGCGCGCCATCAGGTACTCGAAAGGGTCCCACATGTGCTCCTTGACAAGCTGCACATCGGCATCGTTCGGGTACATCAGTGGCAGCTCCTGCTTGAACATCAGGGTGCAGCTGGGCACCGCGCTCAGGATCGCAAAGCCGTCTTTCGCATAACGGGCCAGCACCGGAATATTCGCTTCCTTGCTGGCGTTGACCGAGTCGAGATCGCCGAGTTCCAGCTTGGGCATGCCGCAGCATTTTTCCTTCTCGACCAGCACGTAAGGCACTTCGTTGTGGTCCAGCACCTTGAGCAGGTCGTGGCCGATGCCGGGTTCGTTGTAGTTGATGTAGCAGGTGGCATAAATCGCGACCTTGCCGGGCGTCTTGGCGCCATCCTTGATCGGGTGCGCCGGCGACTCCGGGGCGCCGGAGCGAAACTTTTTCGTGGCCAGCTCGGGCAGCCACGCGTCCTTGTCCACGCCGAGGACTTTCTCCATCACCGCGCGTGCCGGCCTGGTCTTGTTCACGGCGTTGGCGACCTGCACCACGATCGGAATGCCGGCAAATTTGCCATGCACGTCGGTGGAGGCCAGAAATTTCTCGCCTGCGCCAACCTCGCCCTTCTTGAACTTGATGGCCTTGGCGCGCAGCATGGTGTGCGGGAAATCAAGGTTGAACTCATGCGGCGGCACATACGGGCACTTGGTCATGTAGCAGAGGTCGCACATGTAGCACTGGTCCACCACTTTCCAGTAGTCTTTTTTATCGACGCCATCGACCTCCATGGTCTTGCTCTCGTCCACCAGGTCAAACAGCGTGGGGAAGGAGCCGCACAGGCTCACGCAGCGGCGGCAGCCGTGGCAGATGTCAAAGATGCGCTCCATCTCGTGGAAGGTCGCTTCTTCGTTGTAGTAGTCGGGGCCCTTCCAGTCGATGGCGTGGCGGGTGGGTGCGGTCAGGTTGCCTTCTGTAGCCATGGTGCTCTATCT
>NCGI01000045.1 GCA_002256925.1 Polaromonas sp. 28-63-22 | reverse complement strand
CCCCAGCCCCAAAGCCCACATGAAAATCTGGAACAGCCATCCGAAGGTGTACCTCGATGTGGCGCGCACCGGCATGGCCAAGTGTCCGTATTGCGGGACGGAGTACCGGCTCAAGGCCGGTGAGCAGGTCGGTGACCACCATTAAGGCCAATCAAATGGGGCGGTATGCCGGCATCGGGATCTGCCCTGATGTTTCCGGACAGTCCTTTTTTTTAAACCGTCAATCGGTTAAATCCGTTCGGGCTGAGCTTGTCGAAGCCTGGTCGCGCGGCTAAACCCTTCGACAAGCTCAGGGCGAACGGCTTTAGTGGACCGCATCCCGTCAGAAAAAAGATCGTCAACACGCTCCCTCGTCATCGCCCCGCAATGGATCGGCGACGCCGTGATGACGTCATCGCCCCGCAATGGATCGGCGACGCCGTGATGACCGAGCCGCTGCTGCGCCGCCTGCATGCGCGCGGGGAACGGCTCACCGTGGGCGCGCTGCCGTGGGTGGCGCCGGTGTACCGCGCCATGCCGCAGGTCGCCGAGGTGATCGAGTTCCCGTTTGCGCATGGCGGCCTCCAGTTCAGGGCGCGCCGTACGCTGGCCCTGCGCCTGCAGGGGCAGTTTGATACGGCCTACGTCTTGCCAAACTCGCTCAAAAGCGCCTTGCTGCCGTTTCTGGCCAGCATTCCCCGGCGCGTCGGTTACCTCGGTGAGGCGCGCATCGGCCTGCTGACGCACCGGCTGAAAAATCCGAAAACAAGGCCGCCGATGGTGGCGTTTTATTCGGCGCTCAGCGGCGACACCGACCTGGCGAGCGACCGCCCACAGCTGCACATCGGCGACGCGCAGATCGAATACACCTTGAGGGAACTCGGCCTGTGGCGCGGCGGTTATTACGTGTTTGCGCCCGGCGCCGAATACGGCCCCGCGAAGCGCTGGCCCGCCAGGCATTTTGCCGAGCTGGCCGCGCGGCTCGATGCGCCGGTGGTGCTGTTGGGTTCGGGCAAGGAAGCGGCGCTGTGCGACGACATTGCCACGCCCGTGAACACGGCTCGGGCCGGCCAGTGCCACAACCTGGCCGGCAAGACCTCGCTGGCGCAGGCGCTCAGCCTGATTGCGGGCAGCAAGGCGACCATCAGCAATGACTCGGGCCTGATGCATGTGGCTGCGGCCCTGGGCGTGCCGCAGGTGGCGATTTTTGGCTCGTCCAGCCCGCTGCACACACCGCCGCTGAGCGACAAGGCGGTCGTACTCTGGCTGAAAAATGAGCCAGCCTACCAGCCGCCGCTGGACTGCGCGCCCTGCTTCGCACGTGAATGCCCGCTCGGCCACACGCGCTGCCTGACCGACATCAGCGCGGCGCAGGTGCTACAAAAGTTATAGCTGTTGGCGCAGGTTCTGTCTGGGCTGCAGGCCCGTTTCATTTGTTTTTTTGCCGGGTAGGGCAGGTTGGGGCAACCTGCGGCGGGCCAGCAACCGACGCGACGCTGCCCTGGCGTGTGCGGTGCTGCGTTGCCCGGCTGCGCGGTCGCAGGCCAAAAAAAAGCCACCTTGCGGTGGCTTGATCAATGTCCGTGTCAACACGGTACTTTCGTTCGAAATCAAATGAATGAATCGCCGAATTATTATCTTTTATGAACTACGCGCAGTTGTGACAGCAACAGCGTAACTGTCGCCGGGCTTGAGTGCACTGAACATCCTCCAAACAGAGGAAATTCGTGGTTTATTTGCGAATAGGGCGTGAATATTGTGCGTTATGTCACGCTGAAAACCGCGGGGGCACGGCGCCATCATGGCAGGCCGGGGGCTATTTCCCGGCGCTGGGCAGTTCCACCACAAACGAAGCGCCGCCGCCCGGCCGCGCTTCGCAGCGCACGCTGCCGCCGTGACGCAGGCTGATCGACTTGACCAGCGCCAGCCCGAGGCCGACACCGCCCTCGCGTTCGCTGGCGCCCGGCAGGCGGTAAAACGGCTCGAAGATCCGCTCGCGCTGACCGGGCGGCACGCCCGGGCCCCGGTCGTGCACCTTGATGACCGCAACCTTCTGCGTACCGACACGCAACTGCGACAGTTCGAGGCTCACGTCGCCGGTGCTGTAGCGGCGGGCGTTTTCGAGCAGGTTGCGCAGCAGGCGGCGCAGCAACCGGGGCGAGCCGTTGACCATCAGGCTGTGGCTGCTGGCGCTGATACCCAGCCCGGTCGTGACCGAGGTATTGCGCGGCAGGCCCGCGCTCAGGTCGGCACTCAGGTCGGCGTTGACGCGGGCGCACTCTTCGGCCGCCAGTCCCGTCAGGTCGAGCATCTCGAACGGTTCGGCATCGGCCTGCTTGGAGTCAAGCCGGCTGGCCAGCAAAATCTCGTCGATCAACTGGTCCAGCTCAGTGATGCTGCGCGAGATTTCCTGGCGCTGCGGCGAGGCTGGATCAAGGTTCATCAGCTCCAGCCCCATGCGGATACGCGCCAGCGGCGAGCGCAATTCATGCGACGCATTGGCGAGCAGCGACTTGTGCGAGTCCATCAGGGTTTCGATGCGTTCGGCGGCATGGTTGAAGCGCCGCGCCAGAAACGCCACCTCGTCGCGGCCGTCGGCCTGCATCCGCGTGGACAGATCGCCCGCGCCCCAGCGCTCGACGCCACGCTGCAGCGCTTCGAGGCGCATCGTCAGCCGGCGGATGATGGGGTAGGCGCCGAGCGCCACGGCCAGCCCGACCACGAACAGCATCCAGCCGAAACCGAAAGGCGGCCGCACCCAGGGCACGGCAGGCCCGCCCGGGCGCTTGGGCCGGGGCAAGGTGATGTTGAGTTTTTGTCCGTCCTGGGTGACGAGGTCGAATTCGATGTCGTCGCCGCGCTTGCGGCCCGGTTTGGTCTGCGCGTTGCCGATGACCTCGCCCATGTGGTTTTCAACAATGATCTCGCGAATCGGAAGCTGCGGCGGCTGGCGCGTGAGCTGCCACGCAGCGCCCACCGTGAACGTCAGCACCACGATGGTGGCCACCACGGCCAGCCAGATGCGCACGTAAAGGTGCGAAGTAAAGCGCGACCAGAGGGCGCGTGTCATGCTGGGCACAATGCGGCCCTAGTCCTGCTGCTTGGCAAACACATAGCCCACGCCGCGCACCGTCAAAATACGTTTCGGGTCTTTCGCATCGACCTCGATGGCGCTGCGGATGCGGCCCATGTGCACGTCGATGGAGCGGTCGAAGGCTTCAAGCTCGCGGCCGCGCACGGCTTCCATGATCTGGTCGCGGCTCAGCACGCGGCCGGCGCGTTCGGCCAGCGCCACCAGCAGGTCGAACTGGTAGGACGTCAGCTCGCACAGGGCGCCGCTGACCGACACGGTGCGCGCATCGCGGTCGATCTCCAGCGAGCCGAAACGCATCACCTTGTGCACGCCGTTGGCCGCCGCTGCAGCGCTGGTCTCGCCGCTGCGGCGCAGCACGGCGCGTATGCGCGCCAGCAGCTCGCGCGGCTCAAAGGGTTTCGGCAGGTAGTCGTCGGCGCCCATCTCAAGGCCCACGATACGGTCCATCGGGTCGCCCTTGGCCGTCAGCATCAAAATGGCCGGGCTGGGCTGGCTGCCGGGCGCGCCCGACTGGCTCTTGATGCGGCGGCACACTTCCAGGCCGTCCATGTCGGGCAGCATCAAATCGAGAATGACCAGGTCGGGCACGGCGGCTTCCAGCGCCGCCAGCCCGCTGGCGCCGTCGGCCGCATGCGTGACGCCGTAGCCCGACTGGCGCAGGTATTCACTGACCATGTTGGCCAGGCGGGTGTCGTCTTCGATCATCAAGAGCTGTTGTGTCATGGGTAGTTCCTCAAGAACTGACGCGGTACCGGTGAGGGTATGTCAGAGCCATTCATAGTGGGTTCCACGCAATAACTGCGCTTGAATGCTTCGTAAAGATACGGTAAATCAAAATGCGGGGCGAAGGCATTCACCGCAGAGGCGCCGAGTACGCAGAGAAAGAGGAGTCAGAGGAATACGGTCTAAAAATTCATGGCTTGTATTTCCTCTGCGGACCTCTGCGCTCTCTGCGCCTCTGCGGTGAATGACTCCAATTTCTACAAACTCAAATACGCTATCAAAAAAATAGCTGTTCGCGCAGGTATTTATTGGGCTGCGGGCACTTTTCGCCTTGAAGCCAGCGCCACCAGCAGCAGCACCGGCACACCGAGCAGGGCGCTGGCCGTAAAAAAGTTGCTATAGCCAAATGCGTCGACATACTTGCCTGAATAGCCGGCCAGAAACTTCGGCAGCAGCAGCATGATCGAGCTGAACAGCGCGTATTGCGTGGCCGAATAGTTGACGTTCGTCAGGCTCGACAGGTAGGCGATGAAGGCGGCCGAGGCGATGCCGCTCGACAGGTTGTCGGCCGCAATCACGAAGATCAGCGCGCCCACGTCGTGCCCGCGTGAAGCGAGCCAGGCAAACAGCAGGTTGCTGGCGGCGCTCAATACCGCGCCCAGCATCAGCACCCGCATCACGCCGAAGCGCATCGCCAGCGCGCCACCGACAAACGCGCCGGCCAGCGTCATGATGACGCCGTAGATTTTGGTCACGGCGGCCACTTCGTCCTTGGTGTAGCCCATGTCCACGTAAAACGGGTTGGCCATGATGCCCATCACGACGTCGCTGATGCGGTAGATCGCAATCAGGCTCAGGATCAGCAGCGCCTGCTTGCCGTAGCGGCGCAGGAAATCGGCAAACGGCTCGACCAGCGCGCCCTTGAGCCACTCCGCAGCGTTGCGCGACGGGGGTATGACGCGCGGCGCCGGCGGTTCGGGTGACAGCAGCACGGTGGCCACGCCCAGCAGCATCGACGCCGCCATCGTCAGGTAGGCCACCTGCCAGGCGGCTTGCTGGTAGGTGCCCGCGCCGGCCACTTCGGCCCGCGCAGCAATCCACAGTGCGCCCGCGCCGGCCCAGATCATCGCCAGGCGGTAGCCGGTCTGGTAGGCCGCTGCCAGCGCCGCCTGATGCCGCACATCGGCCGACTCGATGCGGTAGGCGTCGAGCGCCACGTCCTGCGTGGCCGAACCGAAGGCCACCGCCAGCGCGCACCACACCGCAGGCGTCAGGGCCAGGCGCGGGTCGGTCAGCGCCAAGCCGACCAGCGCGGCGATGATGGTGAGTTGCGACACCAGCAGCCAGCTGCGCCGACGCCCGAGCCAGCGGCCCAGCAGCGGAATCGGCATGCGGTCCACCAGCGGTGCCCAGACCCATTTAAAGCCATAGGCCAGTCCGACCCAGCTCAGGTAGCCAATCGTCGTGCGGTCAATGCCCGCTTCGCGCAGCCAGAAACTCAGCGTGCCAAAGACCAGCAGCAAGGGCAGGCCGGCCGAAAAACCCAGCGCCAGCATGCGCAGCGTCGCCAGCTCGGTGTACACGCGCCAGACATCGCGCCACGCCGGCTTTCCGGTCGCGGGTGATTCGGCTGCCTGGGCGGGTGCCACGCCAGCGACGGGGCCGCCGGGATTTGGGGGGGAGTTAACGGTCTTGTCTGACATCGGTGTTTGGATTTGTGACTATTATTCACCCATGTGCTTTCGATGCGACACCTACAACGCTGCCTGGCCGGGTCGCCGAGCATTTCTGCTGGCGGCGGCTGGCTCGGCGGCTACCGCCGCACTGACCACGCCCGCGCTGGCGCAGGTCAACGTCGGCAAGGCGTCGCAGCTGCGCAATCTGGTGCCCGCCGACGAACTGGAAACGGCCGCCACGCAGGAGTATTCCAAGTTGCTGTCCGAGGCGCGCAGCCAGGGCGCGCTGGCGCAGCCGGGCAATCCGCAACTGCAGCGCCTGCGCACCATTGCCGCCAAACTGATACCGCAAACAGCGCAGTGGAACGACCGCGCCAAATCCTGGAAGTGGGAAGTCAACCTGATCGGCAGCAAGCAGGTCAACGCCTTCTGCATGCCCGGCGGCAAGATCGCGTTTTACACCGGCATCCTTGACCAGCTCAAACTCACCGACGACGAGGTGGCGATGATCATGGGCCACGAAATGGCGCATGCGCTGCGCGAACACGCGCGCGCCCGCATCGCCAAAACCCAGGGCACCGGCACGCTGCTGTCGCTTGGCGCGCAGCTGTTCGGGCTGGGCGACCTGGGCGGCGTGGCGGCCAACATCGGCACACAACTCATCTCGCTGCGCTTTAGCCGCGACGACGAAACCGACGCCGACCTGGTGGGGCTCGAACTGGCCGCGCGCGGCGGCTACAACCCGCAGGCGGCGGTCAGCCTGTGGGAAAAGATGGGCCAGGCCGGCGGCGGTTCGAACGGCCCGAGCTTTCTGTCCACCCACCCGTCGGGCCCGGCACGCATCCAGCAACTGCAGGCCAATGTCCCCAAGGTACAGGGCCTGTATCAGCGCGCGCGCAGTTCAGGCTGAGGTGGTGGTGCCCCTGGCACTCGGCGCCGACGCTCGCCTGCCGTGACCGGTCGCGACCGGCCCGCGCTGCCTGACGCGCCGGCCACGCGCCTGCCGCGCCTTTTCAGCCGTCCCTGGTGGCGTGCTTTCCGTCCGCAGCCCACGGGCATTGATGTGCGCGAGCGGATCAGGCTGGTCCTGGGCGCGCTGATCGGCATCCTGCTGACGGGCCTGCTGTTCCACGGGCTGGGCCCTGCGCTTGCTCCCGGTGTTCCGTGGCTGGTTGCGCCGCTGGGTGCCAGCGCCGTGCTGGTGTTTGCCGTGCCCGCGAGCCCGATGGCCCAGCCCTGGGCCGTGGTCGGCGGCAACACGGTGTCCGCACTGGTTGGTGTGGCCTGCGTGCATGCGGTTGCGGGGTTGGGATCGCCCGCGCTGGCGGCGGCGCTTGCGGTGGCGCTGGCGATCACCGCGATGCTGGCATTGCGCTGCCTGCATCCACCGGGCGGCGCCAGCGCGCTCCTGATGGTGCTGGGCGGTGTCGCTGACCCGACCTTTGCGTTCTACCCGGTCATGCTCAATTCGCTGGTTCTGGTCGTCGCGGGCATTGCCTACAACCACGCCACGCGCAGGGCGTATCCGCACATGCAGCTGGCCCCGGCGGGACCGAGGGTTTCCGACGAGGTGCAGCAGCTCGATGCCGATCTGGACGCGGTGCTGGCACGCTACAACCAGGTGCTCGACGTGAGCCGCGACGACCTCAAGGCGCTTTTGCTGCAAACGCAGCTTCGCGCCTACGACCGCAAGCTGGCCGAAGTGCGCTGCGTGGACGTGATGTCGCGCGAACTGGTCACGGTCGAATTTGGCACGCCGCTGCAAGACGCGTGGGCGCTGCTGCAGGCCAGGCGCATCAAGGCGCTGCCGGTGGTGGACCGGGCGTTTCGCATTGCCGGCATCGTCACGCTGGCTGACTTTCTGCGCGCGGCCGACCTCACCGTGTACGACGGCTTCGACGACAAGCTGCGCCGGCTGATCCGTAGCACGCGCGGCGTTTATTCAAGCAAGCCCGAGGTGGTCGGGCAGATCATGACGCGCAACGTGCGCGTCGCCAGCATGCACCGGCATCTGGTGGACCTGATCCCGTTGTTCGGCAGCACGGGCCACCACCACATTCCCATCATTGGCGAAGGCGAGCGGCTGGTCGGCATGATCACCCAGTCCGATGTGGTGGCAGCGCTCGGCCGGGCTGTGGACCCGGCGGTGTGAATGACCCGCCGCGTCCCGCGTTGCGTCGCAGGCCGCTCCGGCTCAGCTCACGCGGATCAATTTCTTGTTGACGAATTCCTGGATGCCGGCGCCGGACAGCTCGCGGCCATAGCCGGAATTTTTCACGCCGCCAAACGGCAGCTCGGGCGACGACACGGCACCCGAATTGATGAACACCATGCCGGTGTCGATCTTGCGCGCCACGCGCTTGCCGCGTTCGATGTCCTGCGTGAACACGCTGCCACCCAGACCGAACGGTGAATCGTTGGCCAGCGCCACGGCGGCATCTTCGTCGGCCACCTTGAAAAACAGCGCCACCGGGCCGAAGAACTCTTCTTTGTAGGCCGGGTTGCTATTGCTGATGTCGGTCAGGATGGTCGGCTGCATGAACGCGCCGGTCTGGCCCTCGATGCGCTGGCCGCCCATCAGCACGCGCGCGCCGCCGGCAACCGCCCCGTCCACCTGTTCGACCAATTTTTTCAGCGCTTCGGCCGATGACAGCGGAGCCAGCGTGGTTTGCTTGTCCATCGGATCGCCGGGCTTGAAGTTCTCCAGTGCGGCCTGGAATTTCTTCAGGAAACTGTCGGCCAGAGGCTCGACCACGATGAAACGCTTGGACGCCGTGCAGGCTTGTCCCGAATTGCCCATGCGCCCGCTGACGGCGTGCTTGACGGCCTTGTCGAGGTCGGCATCTTCCAGCACGATGAAGGCGTCGCTTCCGCCAAGCTCCATGGTTGATTTCTTCAGTTGCTTGCCCGCCTGCGCCGCGACGACGGCCCCGGCGGCTTCACTGCCCGTCAGCGCCACCGCGCGAATGCGCGGGTCGTCAATGATTTTGGCGACCTGGTCCTTGGAGACAAACAGGTTGGTGTAAGCCCCTGCGGGCGCGCCGGCGTCCGTCATCAGTTGCTCAAAAGCCAGTGCGCACTGGGGCACGCTGGACGCATGCTTGACCATCACCACGTTGCCCGCCATCAGGTTGGGCGCGGCAAACCGGGCGATCTGGTAGTACGGGTAGTTCCAGGGCTCGACGCCGAACAGCACGCCGATGGGGCTGCTTTCCACCATCGCCTCACCTTTGGGCGTGGTGAGTTTTTCGGGGGCAAGAAACTGTTCGGCATGCTCGGCGTAGTAGTCGAGGATGGCTGCGCTCAACGCCACTTCGCCCACGCTTTGCTGGATCAGCTTGCCCATTTCCAGCGTGATGAGCTCGGCGAGCGCCTGCGAACGTTCACGCATCAGGGCTGCGGCCCGCTTCACGATGGCTGCGCGGTCTGCAAAGCTTCTGGTGCGCCAGTCCTTGTCGAAACACGCCGACGCGGTTTTCAGCTTGCCCTCCAGCTCGGCATCATTGATTTCGTCGAAGGATTTGACGACCTTGCCGTCGTAGGGGTTGGTGCTTTGGTAGGCCATGGTGGGTATGGATCAGTCGAAGTAGGATGGGGCGGTGGGGCGTTCAGGCATGCAAATGCCGCAGGCGAAACGCTACGTTAACTGGCCGCGCAGGCTGGCGGAACACCTGTCGGGCTTGCCTGCTTGTAGGAAAAAGGGCCGCCCGGCCCGGCCGCGCTGCGGCATGACCTGCTGCGGGGCAGGGGCTGCATTACGGTTGGAAGTCGTAGTCCACCGTCATCGGCGCATGGTCCGAAAAACGTTGCTCTTTGTAAATATGCTCGGTGCGGGCCAGCGCCGCGAAGGCGGGGGTTGCGAGGTGGTAGTCAAGTCGCCAGCCGACGTTTTTGGCGTAAGCCTGACCGCGGTTGCTCCACCAGGTGTAGGCCTCATCGGTGGTGTGCGGCCTGAGCATGCGGTACACGTCCACCATGCCGCCACCCGCAGCGCGCACCGATGCCGCCGGCGCGCCGGTGTGGGCGGTCAGCGCTTCAATCGCCTCATGGGCCTCGGCGGCGTCGGCCGCAGCGGCTTCGCGCAGCAGTTCGGTCATCCAGGCGCGTTCTTCGGGCAGAAATCCGCTGTTTTTCTTGTTGCCCTTGAAATTCTTCAGGTCGATTTCCTGGTGCGCGATGTTGATGTCGCCGCACAGCACGAAGTCGCGGGTGTCCTTCAAGGCCAGCAGGCGTGGGTAGAACTCGGCCAGGAAACGAAACTTGGCGGCTTGCCGCTCTTCGCCCGACGAGCCGCTCGGAAAGTAGCAGCTGATGATCGACAGTTTGGGGCAATGCTTGCGGCCGGGCCGGTCGAAGCGCAGTTCGATGTAGCGGCCTTCGGCATCAAACTCGGTCGAGCCGTAGCCCGTCACCACGTCGCTGGGTTCGTGCCGTGTGTAAATCGCCACACCCGAGTAGCCTTTTTTTTCGGCAAAGTGAAAATGGCCCTTCATGCCGGCGATCTCCTCGAACCGGCCCGCGACATCGGGCGCCTGGGCCTTGAGTTCCTGCACGCAAATACAATCGGGCGTCGTCTGGGCGACCCAGTCTGCAAGGCCCTTGCTGGCGGCGGAACGAATGCCGTTGAGGTTGAGGCTGGTCAATTTGAACAAGGAACATCTCCGATGCGTGTGGCAGAAAAAAAAGACCCGTCTGGCAGCGATTCAGACACTGCGCTGGCGCAGCAATTCGTGCAGTTCGCGCTGGCGTCGGGCGTGCTGCGCTTCGGTGAATTCAAAACCAAGGCCGGTCGCCTGAGCCCGTATTTTTTCAACGCCGGCCTCTTCGACGATGGTGCCAAGCTCGGCCGTCTGGCGCAATTTTATGCGCGCGCCCTGATGGCCGAGGAAGCGCGCAGCGGGCTGCAGTTCGACATGATTTTCGGGCCGGCCTACAAGGGCATTCCGCTGGCCGCGACGGTGGTGGTTGAACTGGCGCGGCTGGGTCGCAATGTGCCGTTTGCCTACAACCGTAAAGAGGCCAAGGACCATGGCGAGGGCGGTACGCTGGTCGGCGCGCCCGTGCAGGGCCGGGTGCTGATTGTTGACGACGTCATGTCGGCCGGCACTGCCGTGCGCGAGTCGATTGCCCTGATCAAGGCGGCAGGCGCCACGCCCCATGCGGTGGTGATTGCGCTCGACCGTCAGGAGAAAGCCACGGAAAACGGCCACGACGTGCCTTACAGCGCGGTGCAATACGTGCGAAACCAGTTGGGGTTGCAGGTGGTTGCGATTGCGCGCCTGGCCGACTTGCTGCACTATCTGGCTTTACCGGACGCTGCGTCGGCCGGTTCGGCGCCTGGTGCGTTGACTATGCAGGCGCAGCACCAGGCCAGCTACCAGGCCGTTCTGGCCTACCGCGACCGTTACGGCGTCGATTGATTCAAGGGAGTCCAGTTGTTGTTTTTCAGGGTGATGTCTGCGGCCGCGAGAGTCCACTATGGCGTGATGGCCGTGGTTCTGGCCGCTGGCGTCGGCACCGGCGCTTCCGCCCAGGGCATCTTCACCTGCGTCGATGCCAAAGGCCGAAAAATCACGGCTGACCGGCCGATTGCCGAATGCAACGACCGCGTGCAGCGTGAACTCAACAAAACCGGCACCGTGCGGCGCGAGATCGGCCCGTCCCTGACCGCGCAGGAACTCGCAGCCCAGGAAGCCAGAGACAAGTTGGCCCGGGAAGCACAGGCACGCGAGCTTGAGAACAAGCGCCGCGACCGCGCACTGTTGCTGCGTTACCCGAGCCGGGCCGTGCACGACAAGGAACGTGCCACGGCGCTGGCGCAGGTGGACGAGGTGATCAAGGCCGCCAGCAAGCGCACCAGCGAGCTGGCCGAGCAGCGCAAGGGCATTGACAGCGAACTGGAGTTTTACGCCGCCGACCCGGGCAAGGCACCGGTCGAGCTGAAGCGCCGGATCGACGAAAACAACCGGAGCGTCACGGTGCAAAAGCAGTTCATTGCCGAGCAGGACCAGGAGAAAAAGCGCGTCAATCTGCGCTTTGATGAAGAGCTGGCCAAGCTCAAGCCCTTGTGGGTGATGATGGGCGGCGGTTCGGCCAGCACCGGCGCGAGCGCAGCGCCGACTGCACCGGCGGTGGCCAAGCCCTGATTTCAAGGGTTAAAAAGGGCTGCAGACCAGGTAATGCCTGCGCGGACAGCTATTGAATTCATAGCGACACCCGACCGTCATCTGATCGGTCTTCCTGCGCAGACGGCAGGCCGGGCCGACCGCCGCCTCAGCCCAGTTTTTTCTTCAGCAGCGCGTTGACCTGCGCCGGGTTGGCCTTGCCCTGCGTCGCCTTCATCGCCTGGCCCACCAGCGCGTTGAAGGCCTTGGCGTTGCCAGCGCGGAACTCGGCGACGTTTTTGGCGTTGGCGGCGAGGACGTCGTCGATGATTTTTTCGAGGGCGCCGTTGTCGTTCATAGACTTGAGGCCTTTGGCCTCGATGATGGCGTCAACCGGCGCCGTGTCTGCAGAAATAGTTTCTGGGCCTTTCGCGCTATATGTCTGCTTCATATCAGCAGTTACGGTCCATCGCTGACTATTCCAAATTTCTTCAAGTACCTCACGAGCGGCTTTGTTAGTGATGGTTTCGTCGCGCACTCGCTTGATAAGACCTGCAAGAACTGCTGGGCTAATCTGAACTTCGTCGATGGTTAGTTGTGCTTTGTTGAGCTTGGCTTGCATTTCGCCCATCATCCAATTCGCGGCTATCTTCGGCTCTTCGCTCGCTCTGGCAACGCGCTCGAAGTAACTGGCAAATGCATTGCTTTGAGTTAACTGCCCGGCGTCATATTCAGGCAAGCCATAGTCCTTCACAAACCGCGCCGCCATCACCCGGGGCAATTCGCTCATTTCTGCGCGCGTCTTTTCAACCCAATCCCGCCCAATCATCAGCGGCGGCAAATCCGGGTCGGGAAAATAGCGGTAGTCGGCGGCGTCTTCCTTGGTCCGCATCGCGCGCGTTTCGCCGGTGTCGGGATTGAACAGCACGGTGGCCTGCTGCACCGCGCGGCCTTCCTCGATCTCGTTGATCTGCCAGCGCACTTCGTAATCCATCGCATGCTGCATGAACTTGAAGCTGTTGAGGTTCTTGATCTCGCGCCGCGTGCCGAGCGGCGCGCCGGGTTTGCGCACCGACACGTTGGCGTCGCAGCGAAAGCTGCCTTCCTGCATGTTGCCGTCGCAAATACCGATCCAGGTGACGATCTTGTGCAGCTCTTTGGCGTAGGCCACAGCCTCTGCGGTGGAGCGCATGTCGGGCTCGGTGACGATCTCCAGCAGCGGCGTGCCGGCGCGGTTCAGGTCGATGCCGCTCATGCCGATGAAGTCTTCGTGCAGCGATTTGCCGGCGTCTTCTTCAAGATGCGCGCGCACCAGCCGCACCGATTTTTTCTCACCGTCCAGAAAGAATTCGACCACGCCGCCCTGCACGACGGGAATCTCGAACTGGCTGATCTGGTAGCCCTTCGGAAGGTCGGGGTAGAAATAATTCTTGCGCGCGAACACGCTGCTTTCGGCGATGTGCCCGTTGACGGCCAAGCCAAACTCGATGGCGCGTTGCACCGCGCCCTTGTTCATCACCGGGAGCGCGCCGGGCAGCGCAAAGTCCACGCTGGATGCCTGCGTGTTTGGCTCGGCGCCGAACGCGGTCGAGGCCCGGCTGAAGATTTTTGATTGCGTCGTCAGCTGCGTGTGGGTTTCAAAGCCGATGACGACTTCGTAGCCCTGGACCAGTAAGGATGCGGCGGTGGAACTCATGGTGTGCGCTTTATCAATTTATCTAAGAAAAATGGACTTCCGGACGCAGAGTACGCAAAGGTTTCGCAGAAGACGCAAAAAAGAAAATAAAAAATTGAATTTTTTGTTATTTGTTCTGCGAAACCTTTGCGCCTTCTGCGGCCAGTAGTCCGCTTTCAAAAGTTTCAATAGTCAGCCGGATGACGCAAATGCCAATCCGTCGCCAGTTGAAACTGATGCGCCGTGCCCAGCAACTGCGCTTCCCTGAAATAGTTGCCGATCAATTGCAGGCCTACCGGCAGGCCGTGGGCGCCGAAGCCCGCCGGCACGCTCATGCCGGGCAGGCCGGCCAGGCTGGATGACAGGGTGTAGATGTCGGCCAGGTAGCTGGCGACGGGGTCGTCGGATTTCTCGCCCAGCTTCCACGCCACGGTGGGCGACACCGGGCCGGCAATGATGTCGCACTGCGTGAAGGCCTTCTGGAAGTCTTCGGCAATCAGGCGGCGGATTTTCTGCGCCTTCAGGTAGTAGGCGTCGTAGTAGCCGTGCGACAGCACGTAGGTGCCGATCATGATGCGGCGCGTCGCCTCGTCGCCGAAACCTTCGGAACGCGACTTCTTATACATGTCGTTCAGGTCGGTGTAGTGCGCGGCGCGGTGACCATAGCGCACGCCGTCGAAGCGGCTCAGGTTGCTGCTGGCCTCGGCCGGCGCAATGACGTAATAGACCGGAATCGACAGTTCGGTCAGCGGCAGATCGACATCGACCAGCGTGGCGCCGAGCTTCTCAAACTCGGCCAGCGCGGCGCGCACGGCCGCCAGCACGTCGGGCGCGCAGCCGGCCCCAAAAAACTGTGTGGGCAGGCCGATACGCAGGTTTTTCAAGCCTTTTGGGCCTGTAGCCAAGGTATTGCCTGCGCTAGAAGCTATCAAATCGATAGCGTAATTGGTGGCGGGCAGGTCCAGCGAGGTCGAGTCGCGGTCCAGATCGGGGCCGGCCATGGCTGACAAGAGCAGCGCGCAATCGAGCGCGCTGCGCGCCATCGGGCCGGCCTGGTCCAGGCTGGAGGCAAAAGCCACCATGCCGTAGCGCGAACAGCGGCCATAGGTCGGCTTGATGCCGGTGATGCCGGTCAGCGAGGCGGGTTGGCGGCAGCCGCGGAACCGCCCGACGAGCCACCGGGCACGCGGGAGGTGTCCCAGGGGTTGTGCACCGGCTTGAAGGCACTGTTTTCGTTCGCCGAGCCCATCGCGAACTCGTCGCAGTTGAGCTTGCCGAGCGTGACCATGCCGGCGCCGCCCGGGGCGGTGCCGAGCCGGCTGACCACCGTCGCGTCGAACGGGCTACGGTAGTTTTCGAGCATTTTCGAGCCGGCGGTGGTCGGAAAATCGCGCGTCACGAACACGTCCTTGTGCGCCAGCGGCACGCCCAGCAGCGGCGTGCGCTCGCCGGCGGCCAGCCGCGCGTCGGCGGCCCGGGCCTGCGCCAGCGACACGTCCGGGTCGCTGGCCAGAAAGGCGCCCAGGCTGTCGTGCTGGCCGATGCGGGCGAGGAAATGCTGCGTCGCTTCCACGCTGGAGACTTTTCCGGCGGCCAGATGCGCGGCCAGTTCGGCCACGCCGAGATCATGCAGATCGGTGTTCACGGCGGCGCTCATTCGATCACCTTTGGCACCAGGAACAGACCGTTTTCGACCGCCGGCGCGCTGACCTGGCTGGCCTCGCGCTGGTTCGGCTCGCTGGCGATGTCCTCGCGCAGGCGCAGGGCGACCTCGCCAAGCACCGCTGCGGGGTGGGCCAGCGGCTCGACGCCTTCGGTGTTGACGGCATTCATCTGGTCCACCAGTGTGAAAAAGCCGTTGAGCTGGCTCAGGGTGTGGCCGGTTTCGTCGGGCCGCAGCGCCAGCCGGGCCAGGTGGGCCACGCGGGCGATGTCTTGGCGGGGCAACGTTGAGGGTCAGCGGGTGGGGAAACAGTAAAGGCCGTCGCAGCGGGCAAAGCCGGACCTCAAAAAGGGCGTCTGCAACGAGGTGTAAAGCGTAAAAAACGGTCTTGTCACGGGCTGGGCTTCACAGGGGATGCGTTATTATCCCGCCTTTGACGTGAAATCAGGTCCGGATGCACTCTTTAGGCGTTTTTTGAGTGTTTCACGCCTTGCGCCAGAGCATTTCTGGCGGTTTTTGGGCACCGCGTTACCCCTGATGAGCCATTTATAAAAAAGGCGATGGCAACGAAGTTTGTTCATGCCCAACCGGACTTCTGACTATGTTTGAAACATTCCGTCGGTACTTTTCTACCGACCTGGCGATTGACCTTGGAACGGCCAATACGCTGATCTACGTGCGCGACCGCGGCATTGTGCTCGATGAGCCGTCCGTCGTGGCGATTCGCCACGAAGGCGGCCCGCAAGGCAAAAAATCCATCCAGGCCGTTGGCCATGAAGCCAAGGCCATGCTGGGCAAGGTGCCCGGCAACATCGAAGCCATCCGGCCGATGAAAGACGGCGTGATTGCCGACTTCACCGTGACGGAGCAGATGCTCAAGCAGTTCATCAAGATGGTGCACCCGCGCAGCCTGCTCAAGCCGAGCCCGCGCATCATCATCTGCGTGCCCTGCGGCTCGACCCAGGTCGAGCGCCGCGCGATTCGCGAAAGCGCCCTCGGCGCGGGCGCCAGCGACGTGTACCTGATCGAGGAACCCATGGCCGCAGCCATCGGTGCCGGCCTGCCCGTGTCGGAAGCCAGCGGCTCCATGGTGGTGGACATCGGCGGCGGCACCACCGAGGTCGGCGTGATTTCGCTCGGCGGCATGGTTTACAAAGGCAGCGTGCGCGTCGGCGGCGACCGCTTCGACGAAGCCATCATCAACTACATCCGCCGCAACTACGGCATGCTAATCGGCGAGCCGACGGCCGAGGCCATCAAAAAGCAGATCGGCTCGGCCTTTCCGGGCTCGGAAGTCAAGGAAATGGAAGTCAAGGGGCGCAACCTGTCTGAAGGCGTGCCGCGCAGCTTCACCATTTCGAGCAACGAGATTCTCGAAGCGCTGACCGACCCGCTCAACAACATCGTCATCGCGGTGAAAAACGCGCTGGAACAGACGCCACCCGAACTCGGCGCCGACATTGCCGAGCGCGGCATGATGCTGACCGGCGGCGGCGCCCTGCTGCGCGACCTGGACCGTCTGCTGGCCGAAGAAACCGGCCTGCCGGTGCTGGTGGCCGAAGACCCGCTAACCTGCGTGGTGCGCGGTTGCGGCATGGCGCTCGAGCGCATGGACCGTCTGGGCTCGATTTTCACGTCGGAATAACTGCACCCGCCTGCAGCCCACGTCCTTTCGCCCCACACCGCAGGCCAACCGGGAACCAGCAGGGCCAGCCTGACAGCGAACCATGCCCTTAGGAACTCTCGACAGATCGCCGCCGCCCTTTTTCAAACAGGGGCCGTCGGCGCAGTCCAAGCTGATGTTTTTCAGCGCGCTGTCGCTGTTTTTAATGGTGGCCGACGCCCGCTTCGGCATCACCCAGCCGCTGCGCGCCGCCCTCGGCACGGCGCTCTATCCGGTGCAGTGGGTGGCGATGCAGCCGGTGCATGCGGCAAGAAACGCCAGCGCCTACCTGACCGGACTTGACCAGGCCAAAGCCAGCAGCGAGGAGGCCGGCAAAAAGCTCGCCCTGCAATCGCTGCGCGCCAGCCAGGTCGAGCAGCTGTCGCAGGAAAACAGCCAGCTGCGCAAGCTGCTCGGCCTGCGCGAGAAGCTCGCCCTGTCGGCCACCGCCGCCGAAGTGCTGTACGACGCGGCAGACCCCTACACGCGCCGGGTCATTATCGACAAGGGCATGACCCAGGGGATCGAACTGGGCTCGCCGGTGGTGGACGATTCCGGCGTGCTGGGCCAGGTCACACGCGTCTATCCGCTGGTGAGCGAGGTAACGCTGCTGATCGACCGCGACCTGGCGATTCCGGTGCTCAATGTGCGCACCGGCGCGCGCAGCGTGGCCTATGGCGACCCGAGCATCACCGGCAGCGGGCTTGAGCTGCGTTTTATGGGCAGCAATTCAGATCTTCAGGTTGGCGATCTGCTCACCACCAGCGGCGTGGACGGCGTGTACCCGGCCGGCCTGCCGGTGGCCAAAATCAGCAAAATCGAACGCCGCGCCGAATCCGCTTTCGCCAAGATTTTCTGCGTGCCGGTGGCCCTCGTGGCGGGCGCCCGGCAGGTCATGGTCGTCAAGCCGGGCTCCAGCCAGATACCGCCCCGGCCCGAAGTCCAGCCCGTTGCGCCCCTCAGCCGGAAGAAGGCCAGCAAATGATCATGCGCACGGGCCAGCAACTGTTGTTGCCAGCCAACCCGGTGTTTATCTGGTTCAGCCTCATTGCAGCGCTGCTGCTGAACATGCTGCCGCTGGGTCGCGTGCCCTGGATGCCTGATTTTCTGGCGCTGGTGCTGGTGTTCTGGAATGTGCATCAGCCGCTGCGCGTGGGCATCGGCGTGGCGTTCATGTTCGGGCTGGCCATGGATGTGCACCAGACATCCCTGCTGGGCCAGCACGCGCTGTCGTACACCGCCCTGAGTTTCCTGGCGGCGATGATCCACCGCCGGCTGCTGTGGTTCACCGTGCCGTCGCAGGCGGTGCAGGTGCTGCCGCTGTTCGCGCTGGCGCACGGCGTGGAACTTCTTATCCGCATGATAGGCGGGGGTATTTTCCCGGGCTGGATTTTGCTGGTGGCACCGCTGGCCGAAGCGCTGCTGTGGCCCGTGGTGAGCATTTTGTTGCTTGTTCCCCAGCGCCGCGCGCCGGATCGGGATGAAAATAGACCCCTCTAGATACTTGCGGGACAGACCGCAGCCCGCCAGCCAAAGGCCAGCGGGCAAGCTCTGTCCCCAACTGATCAGATGCCCCCGAACCCGAACCCGAGTCTCAGCGTGCAGCACCTTGCCTTGACCTCACTGACCGCCGAAAATCCCGCGTGCTTCCATTTCCAAATCATCCGTGCACCTTGTCGGCTTCGCTAGCCGTACGTCTGTACGTCGCCCTCTTCGCCTTCGCGTTCACGAATGATTTGGAAATGGAATGAACCTCGCCCAAGCCACACCGCCATGACCGAACTCCGCAACGTTGAAGCCGACCTGTCGCGCTTTCGTGCGCGCGTGCTGGTCGCCAGTCTGGTGGTGCTGGCCGCTTTTTCCACGCTGGCGGCTCGGCTGGTGTACCTGCAGGTGTACCGGCACGAAGACCTCAGCGAGCAGGCTGAAAGCAACCGCACGGCGATCGTGCCGATCGTGCCCAACCGTGGCCAGATCCTTGACCGCAATGGCGTGGTGCTGGCAACCAACTACTCGGCCTACACGCTTGAAATCATGCCCTCCCGGGTCGACAACGTGGAAGAAACCATCGCGGCGCTGGAGAAGGTGGTGGATATTCATCCGCGCGACAAGAAGCGTTTCAAGCGGCTGCGCGAGGAATCCAAAAGTTTCGAGTCGCTGCCGATTCGCACCCGCCTGACCGACGAGGAAGTGGCACGCTTTGCGGCGCAGCGTTTTCGCTTTCCCGGCGTCGATATCAAGGCGCGGCTTTTTCGCAGCTATCCGCATGGCGAACTTGGAAGCCATGTGATCGGTTACATCGGCCGCATCAACCAGGCTGAAAAAGAAGTCATCGAGAACAGCGAAAACGAAGGCAACTACCGTGGCACCGACTACATCGGCAAGCTCGGCGTGGAGCAAAGCTTCGAGCAGCAACTGCACGGCAACACCGGCGTCGAACAGGTCGAAACCTCGGCGGGTGGGCGCGCGGTGCGCAACCTGGCGACCAGCCCCGCAACGCCCGGCGACAACATCATGCTCTCGCTGGACATCCGGCTGCAAAAACTGGTCGAAGACATGTTTGGCAACCGGCGCGGCGCGCTGGTCGCGCTCGACCCGCGAACCGGCGATGTGCTGGCATTTGTCAGCAAACCGACCTTCGATCCCAACCTGTTTGTCGATGGCATCGACCTGGAGAGCTGGCAGGCGCTCAACGAGTCGCTCGACAAGCCGCTGTTGAACCGGGCGCTGCGGGGAACGTACCCGCCGGGCTCCACCTACAAGCCCTTCATGGCCATGGCTGCGCTGCAAAGCGGCAAGCGGTCAGCCAGCACCATCATCAGCGACAACGCGTCCTACACGTTCGGCGGCCACACCTTTCGAAGCCATGGCGACATCGCGCTCGGGCCGGTGGACATGTACAAGTCCATCGTCAAGTCCAGCAACGTTTACTACTATTCGCTCGCCAACGAGCTGGGCGTCGATGCCATGCATGACTTCATGAAGCCGCTCGGCTTCGGCCAGATCACCGGCATCGACATCAACGGCGAAGTACGCGGCGTGCTGCCCAGCCAGGCCTGGAAACGCAGCTATTTCAAAAAATCCGAGCAGCAGAAGTGGTACCCCGGCGAAACGATCTCGCTCGGCATCGGCCAGGGCTACAACACCTTCACCATGCTGCAGCTGGCACAAGCCACAGCCGCGCTGGCCAACAACGGCATCAAGCACAAGCCGCGCCTGGTGATCGGCACGCAGGACCCGATGACGAGGGTGATGCACCCCTTGCCGGCCGAGGCACCCGTCGATCTTGGCTACAAACCTGAGAACGTGGCCATCGTCCACAGGGCGCTGGTCGGCGTGACGCAGGAGGGCACGTCGGCCCGGGTTTTTGCGGGCGCCGGCTACCTGTCGGGCGGCAAAACCGGCACGGCGCAGGCCGTGACCATCGGCCAGAAAGACAAATACAACGGTGCCAAGCTGGAAGAGTTCCAGCGCGACCACGCGGTGTACATGGCCTTCGCGCCCGCCGACAACCCGCAGATTGCGCTGGCGGTCATTGTTGAAAACGCCGGCTGGGGTGCTGGCGTGGCGGCGCCGATTGCCCGGCGCGTGTTCGACTACGCGCTGCTCGGCCAGTACCCGAGCGAGGAAGACATGCTGGCGGTGCAAAAAGGCCTGGCCGCAGCGCCCATCGGCAAGCCCCGGCAGGCGGCCGACATGATGGGCACCCTGGTGCCCGACGCGAACGGCGAAGCTTCCGTCGGTTCGCTGTCGCGGGTTGCTGCGGCGGCAGTCGCAGCCGCGCCAGCGATGGCTGTAGCGGCGGCCCCTGCCGCCAGCGCGCCGGCCATCAGGCCGCGCAAGGGCTCTGCGGCGGCCCGGAAAAAGGCTGCAACCGCAGACAAGGCCGCTTCGCCCGTCGTGCCCGTTGCGGCACGAACGAGTGGCACGGCCCGCTAGTACCGACGCGCACCACGGCATGCCGCTACTGCGCAAACGCGTCGAAGCCGGTTTTGACAATCAGCGCGCTCACGACGAGCATAAAAACCACCCGCACGAAGCCGGCGCCGTGCCGCAGCGCCAGCCGCGTGCCCAGCAAGCTGCCCGCCACGTTGGCCACGGCCATCGTCAGGGCGAAGTGCCACCAGACGTGACCCTTGTAAGCGAAAAGACCTAACGCAGCAAGGTTGGTGGCGGTGTTGAGCAGCTTGGCCGAGGCCGAGGCGTTCAGAAAGTCGTAGCCCAGCCAGCGCACGAACAAAAAGACAAAAAAACTGCCGGTGCCGGGGCCGAAAAACCCGTCATAAAACCCCAGCAACAGCCCGATGCAGCACGCCGCCGCTGTTTCGGCGTGGCCACTAAAGCGCGGCGTGTGGTGGCGACCCAGTTCCTTTTTGGCCAGCGTGTAGCCCAGCACGGCCAGCAGTACGAAGGGAAGCGCCTTGCGCAGGTAGCCGGGCGAGATCACCGTCACCAGCCAGGCGCCGGCCAGCGAGCCGGCAAAGCCGGTGGCCGCTGCGGGCAGCAGCGCGGCCCAGCGCATGTCCACGCGCCGGGCATATTGCGCTGTGGCCACGGCCGTGCCCCACACCGATGCGCCCTTGTTGACGCCGAGCATCGTGGCCGGGTGCGCGCCGGGGAAGACCGCGAACAGCGCCGGCACCAGAATCAGCCCGCCGCCACCCACCATGGCATCGACAAAACCAGCCAGTAACGAAGCAAGCGAAAGGATCAGCAATTCCATGGCGCCGATTGTCGCATCGCGATCAACGCCGAAGTCGCTATCTTATTTGTAGCTGCTGGCGCAGACAAATAAAGGCCTGCAAGGCATTTGAGCTTGAGAAAGCGAGCAACGGACAGGCATAAAAAAAGCGCTGGGATTGCCAGCGCTTTGGGCGGAAAAGCATCTCGTGGAATGCCTGTTCGCAAGTGTCCTGTGTGATTATTGTTGCTCTCTCGTGTCTCCTCGGCTCCTCGCGGTAGGGGCGCCTGGCCCGACCCCGCAATGGTGCCACTGTAGCTTTTGCAAGGCCACCGGGCATTGGGACTTTCCCCCTCCCTGGGCAGATCGCCGGTAGCGGGTCAAACCCCGGCCTGAATCCACTGCGCCGCCTTTTCCGCAATCATCAGCGTCGGTGAATTCGTATTGCCGCTGGTGATCAGCGGCATCACGCCCGCATCGACCACGCGCAGGCCGGTCACGCCGCGCACGCGCAGGTGTGAATCGACGACCGCCATCGGGTCGTCGGCGCGCCCCATCTTTGTCGTGCCGACCGGATGAAAAATCGTCGTTGCAATGTCGCCGGCCAGCCGCGCCAGTTCTTCGTCGGTCTGGAACTGCACGCCGGGTTTGAACTCTTCGGGCCGGTATTTCGCCAGCGCGGGCTGGCCCACGATACGGCGCGTCACGCGCAGCGAATCGGCGGCGACCTGGCGGTCTTGCGCGGTGCTAAGGTAGTTGGGCGCAATCGCCGGTGCGTCTTCAAAGCGCGGGCTCTGGATGTGGACGCTGCCCCGGCTGGTCGGGTTCAGGTTGCAGACGCTGGCGGTGAACGCGTTGAAGCTGTGCAGCGGCTCGCCGAAGGCTTCGAGCGACAGCGGCTGCACGTGGTATTCGATGTTCGGGTAGGGCTGGTCCGGCGCGCTGCGCGTGAACGCACCGAGCTGTGACGGCGCCATGCTCATCGGGCCGGTGCGCTTGAACGCGTATTCCAGCCCGATGCGGGCCTTGCCCCACAGCGAGTCCGCCATGGTGTTGAGCGACAGCCCCCATTTCTTGTCGCCCTGCACTTTGTACACCGAACGAATCTGCAAATGGTCCTGCAGATTGGCGCCCACGCCTGGCACATCCTGCACCACCGCAATGCCGTGCTGCTGCAGCAGCGCACCGGGGCCGATGCCCGACAGCTGCAAAATCTGTGGTGACCCGATGCTGCCGGCGCACACGATCACTTCGCCGGCTTTTCCGGCGGAGTCGCGCGTCGCCAGCGCAACGACTTTTTCCTGGCCGGTCCACACCTCGACGCCGGTGCAGCGCTGGCTGCCGTCGGTCTGCCGCTTAATGACCAGCTTGCAGACCTGCGCATTCGTCCACAATTCGAAATTGGGCCGCGCAAAGCAGGTGGGGCGCAAAAAAGCCTTGGCGGTGTTCCAGCGCCAGCCGTTTTTCTGATTGACCTCGAAGTAGCCCACGCCTTCGTTGTTGCCCCGGTTGAAGTCGGTGGTGGCCGGAATGCCCGCCTGCTGCGCGGCCTCGGCAAACGCATCAAGAATGTCCCAGCGCAGGCGCTGCTTTTCAATGCGCCATTCGCCGCCCGATCCACGATGGCGCAGGGTCTGCTGGTAGGGGTTGGTCTTGTCCTGCATCAGCGCCGGGGCGGTGCCGCGTGCGCCGTGCAGGGCGTCCGCGCCCTTGTAATGGTCTTCGTGCAGCTTGAAGTGCGGCAGCGAGCGGTCCCAGCGCCAGTCATCGTCGCCGGTCAGTTGCGCCCACTGGTCGTAGTCGCGCGCCTGGCCGCGCATGTAGATCATGCCGTTGATGCTTGAGCTGCCGCCCAGTGTCTTGCCGCGCGGGTAACGCAGCGAACGGCCATTGAGGCCGGCGTCGGGCTCGGTGCTGTAGAGCCAGTCGGTGCGCGGGTTGCCGATACAGTGCAGATAACCGACAGGGATATGAATCCAGTGGTAGTCGTCCTTGCGTCCGGCCTCGATCATCAGCACGCGCTTGGAGGCGTCTGCGCTCAGGCGGTTGGCCAACAGGCAGCCGGCGGTGCCGCCGCCAATGATGACGTAATCAAAAATAAGGGATGCGTCTTGCATGACAGTGTTTTTTCGTGAGGGGGTGAGCGTCGCCCGCAGGCTTGGCGATGCCCTGATTGTGGCAAAAACCGGGGGCAGTTTCGAGCGGAGCTACTCGCTCGCCCCGTCATCGCCGGCTGCGGCATGCCGCTGGCGGCGTGTGGGCTGTGCCGGTTGGCGCCTGAAGCGCGGCCAAAGGCTGTCGGCCGGCACGTTGTAGGACCACGGCGACAGTGCGGCCGGCGCGGTCGGATTGCCGTGTCCAGCAGTTACCATTTCGATTTTCGGCACCGTAGGACAGGGCGTGGGTGCCCTGGTCAGACCGGTCGCCCTTGCCTGGAACATGGACCCCGCCACACCACGACTCGAAACGCAGCAAACCCCCGAAGGCCTGACGCTGCGCGCGCTCGGTGCCTGGACGGCGGCAGGACTGACGAACCCGCCGGCCTGGGAGCCGCTGGCGGCGCAGTTGCATACCCTGGCGGCCCGGCCGGCCGGCGCCTCGGCACCCGCAAGCGTCCGCTGGGATCTGCAGCAGATCGACCGGCTCGACTACCTGGGTGCGCAGGTGCTGTGGTCGTCCTGGGGCCAGGACTGGCCGGCGCAGCTTGAAAGCGATCCCGAACAGCGGGCCATGCTGGAGACCGTAGCCCGGCTCACCTGCAGCCCGCTGCCGCCGCGCCGGGCTGACTGGACGGAACCGCTGGTGGTGCTGGGCGGGCGCCTGCTGGCGCTGCTGGACCATGCCAAAGGCCTGGTGCGCCTGATCGGCCAGTTACTGCTGGACATCATCCGGCTGGCGCGCCGCCCCCGGCAGGGACCGTGGCGCGATCTGTCGGGCCATCTCTACCACATGGGGGCCACGGCCTTGCCGATCACTGCACTCGTGGGCTTTCTGATCGGTGTGGTGCTGGCCTACCTGATCTCGCAGCAGTTGCGCCAGTTTGGCGCCGACGCCTTCATCGTCAACATTCTGGGTATCTCGTTGATCAGGGAACTCGGGCCGGTACTCGCGGCCATATTGATCGCCGGGCGCACGGGCTCGGCCATCACGGCGCAAATCGGTGTCATGCGCGTCACCGAAGAGCTTGATGCCATGCGTGTCATGGGCATCGCGCGCGGCTTTCGGCTGGTGATGCCGCGCGCACTGGCACTCGCCGTGGTGCTGCCGCTGATCAGTGTCTGGACCACGATTGCCGCGCTGCTGGGCGGCATGCTGGCGGCGAACGTGTCCATGGGTGTGACGTCCTCGTTTTTCATCAACGCCCTGCCGGCGGCTGTCGGTGTGGCCAACCTGACGCTGGCCACCGCCAAGTCGGTGGTGTTCGGTTTGCTGATCGCGCTGGTGGGTTGCCACTACGGCCTGCGTGTCAAGCCCAACACCGAAAGCCTGGGGCAGGGCACCACGGCGTCGGTGGTGACGTCGATCACGGTCGTCATCCTGGTGGATGCGCTGTTCGCCGTGCTTTTCAAGAATGTTGGCATCTAGATGATGGACCCCCACGTTCGTTCGCTTCGCGTAACTCTCTGCCCCCCGAGGGGGCGCTGCGCCTGCGGTCTGGCAAAGCCAGTTCCGCGGCCCCTGCTTGAAGGGGCACTCCGCCCAGGTACTCACTTCGCGCAATTCGTTCTTCCCGGGCGGCCCGGCGCTGCGGCCTGACATGACCGAAGCCGTCGTTGAAATCAAAAAGCTCTGGACCGTGTTCATGAACGGTGACAAGGAGACGGTGATCCACAAGGATCTGGACCTGACGGTCGAGCGCGGCGAGGTGCTGTCCCTGGTCGGTGGCTCGGGCACCGGCAAAACCGTGCTGCTGCGGCAAATGCTGGGTCTGGAGCATCCGGCCAAGGGCGAGATCACCGTGCTGGGCAAGCCGGCGGCGGAGCTGGGCAAGCGTGGCGTGGCCAGCCGCGTCGGCATGCTGTTCCAGCAGGGGGCGTTGTTTTCGGCCTTCACCGTGCTTGAAAACATCGCCTTTCCGCTGCGCGAGCTGAAAACGCTGCCACCTGCCCTGATCCGTGAAGCCGCCATGGTCAAGCTGCAGATGGTCGGGCTGGCACCCGACGCGGCGGACAAAATGCCGAGCGATCTGTCGGGCGGCATGATCAAGCGCGTGGCGCTGGCGCGGGCCCTCATCATGGACCCGCCGCTGCTGCTGCTGGACGAACCCACGGCCGGCCTTGACCCGGAAAGCGCCGACAGTTTCTGCACGCTGCTGCGCGCGCTGCACAAGGGCATGGGGCTGACCGTGGTGATGGTGACGCACGACCTGGACACGCTGTTTGAACTCAGCACCCGCATTGCCGTGCTGGCCGAACAGAAAGTCATCATCAACGATGAGCCCAAGCAGGTGGTGGCTTTTCCGCATCCGTTCATTCACGAATTTTTTCTGGGCGAACGCGGTCAGCGCGCGATGGCGCTGCTGCGCGAATACCCCTTCACCGTATGACTTCATCGCCC
>NCGI01000311.1 GCA_002256925.1 Polaromonas sp. 28-63-22 | reverse complement strand
ATCTGCGCGGCAAAGTGCTGCGCCAGCTGGTTGCGCTTGATTTTCAGTGTCGGCGTTATCAGGGTGTTTTCGGGTGTCCAGGGCTCAAGGGACAGGCAGACAGAGCGTGGCTGCGCGTAGTACGGAAAGCTGCCGGTCAGATCCTTGATGCGCTGCAGGGCGGCCTCCTGCGCCGCGCTGGAATTCAGGCTCTCGGGGGCCGATGCGTCGAGCTTCAGGCTGGCCGCCAGCCGCGTCCATTCAGCCGCGTTCAGCACCGCGATGCAGCCAATGGCGGGTCGGTTATCGCCGAACACATAAACCTGTTCAAACAGCGGATCGGCGCTGATGGCCATTTCGAGGTCGGCGGGTGCGATTTTTTCGCCGGTCGAGGTCACGATGATCTCTTTCAGGCGACCCAGGATACGCACACGCCCGTTGACGATGTCGGCCTGGTCACCGGTACGCAGCCAGCCGTCGGTAAAGGCGCGCGCGGTGTCTTCGTCGCGCTTCCAGTAGCCGCGCATCACACCCGGCCCGCGCACCAGCAGTTCCTGGTTGTCGCCGATGCGCAGTTCGACCCCCGGAAAAGCGCGGCCCACGGTGGCCGGGTCGTTGTCTTCGGGTGTGTTGCCGGTCAGGATGGGCGAGGTTTCGGTCATGCCGTAGCCCTGCACGATGGGCAGCCCCAGGCCCAGAAAACAATGGGCAATCGGCTGTGACAAGGGCGCCCCGCCGCTGACAGCCACGCGCAGCCGCCCGCCAAACTGCGCGCGCATTTTTTGGGCCACCAGCCGGTCCAGCAGCGGCCACGCCAGGTCGTCCGCCAGCTTCAGGCCGCCACCTTCGGCGGGCAGGCCTTGCTGCCGGCAAAAACGCCGCCAGCCGACGGTTTCGGCCCATCGAAAAAGACGCGCCTTCAGCGGCGAGGCCGCCAGCGCCTCCTGCAGTTTGCTGTGCACGCGCTCGTAAATGCGCGGCACCGAAACCAGTATCGTGGGCCGCACGGTCTTGAAATCCTCGGCCAGCAGCGCCACCGAGCGCGCATAGGCCACGGCACAGCCGGCAACCATCGGCAGGTAGTAGCCTGCGGTGCGTTCGAAGGTGTGCGACATGGGTAAAAACGACAGCAGGATGTCGTCTGGCCGGGGCGCCACCCGCGTCAGTGTGGCCATCACGTTCGACACCACATTGGCATGCGTCAGCATCACGCCCTTGGGCTTGCCGGTGGTGCCCGAGGTGTAAACCAGTGCGGCGAGGTCGTCGGCTTCAGGCGGGGCCTGCGCAGCGGCGCGGGGCAGGGCGGCGTCCCCGGTCGGGGGCAGCCATTCGCGCATCGCCATCACTTTCGGCGTGGCGTCGTCGCTGGCGGGGCTGCCTCGGCTAACAGTGCCCGCCTGCGCCAGCACCACGAGCTTCAGGGCCGGCAGCGGCAGGCCGACCGATGCAATCGCCTGCCATTGCGATTCGGAAAACGCCACCAGCACCGAGGCATCGCTGTCGCCCAGGATATAGGCGATGCTTTGCGGGTTGTCGATGGCGTGCAGGGGCACGGGCACACAGGCCAGCGCCATCGTGGCCTGGTCGATGCACATCGCATCAAGCCCGTTGGGCAGAAGAATCGCAATGCGCGCGCCGCGTGGCACGTTCAGCGCCGCCAGCGTGCTGGCCAGGGCCTGCGTCCAGCGCGTGACCTGCTCGCCCGCTTCGGCCCAGGTGGTGCTTGTCCAGGCTTTGCGCTGGGTATCGAACTGCCGGTAAGCCTCGTTGCCCGGCGTGGCGGCCACGCGCCAGGCAAAAAGCGCGGGAAGGGTCTGCGCCGCCTGTGGCACGGCCAGTGGCGCGGGCCTGGCAGCTTGTGCGATGGTGTTCATTGCCCATGATAGCCCTGGCGACCGGTGATACCCCACTGCGTGGCCGCCTTACTGGCCGGCAGCTACCTCGGGCTGATGGGGGCTGTGCTACGCTGACAGAGTTGGCGCTGGGGCCCAGGTCCAGTGATGTTGTCTGCCCAAGGAGTGCGTGGTTTTGAATCTGTCTTTTATGCGTTGTCAACGCGCGATGCAGCTCGCCATGGCGGGCGCACTTGCCGCCGCGCTGGCAGCTTGCGCCGCGCCCCCCAAACTGCTCCCGACGCAGGAAAAATTCGCCTCGGCGACGACCTATTCCAGGCTCTTCGATGCCACCGCCGCGCAGACCTGCGAGGCCTCGCGTCGCGCCCTGCTCAGCCAGGGCTATGTCATCGGCACGGCCCGCGAAGACCTGATCGAGGGCCGCAAAAACTTCCAGATCGATGCCGAGTCGCACATGCAGATGGAAA
>NCGI01000310.1 GCA_002256925.1 Polaromonas sp. 28-63-22 | reverse complement strand
CGCGTCGGCGGAAAGGGCCGCATAAGGCGGTTTTTTGTGGTCGCCCCGGGCAATGTGCACGGGAATGTACTCGTAACGCAGACCTTTCAATTCGAGCGCAATGCGAACCCGGAACGATGCGGACGAACGGAAATAGTTATAGAGTTTCATGCTCAAAGCATAAACCGAAAGCCAGCGGCGCAGCCACGCCTGCCGGGGGCGAATCGCCTGCGCGACTGGTGTCGGGGCGCGCGCCTCCTACCATCGGCGTTCATGCCACGAGGCCCGGCCCCATTCCCTACAGGAGACACACCATGGGGGCAAAAGCTACATTGCCCCGGTCGAAATCGATGCGGTCATGCGCGCCGGCGGAGTCGGCAAGGTCATCGCCTCGCAGAACCCGGCCTTTGCCGTGGGCGACTATGTCAATGCAGGGCTCGACGTGCAGGAATATTGCCTGATTCCCCAGGATCAGATCAAGCGCAGCGGCATGTTCAAGATCGATCCGCGCCTGGGCCTGACGACCTGGCTCAACGTGCTGGGCATGCCGGGCATGACCGGCTACTTCGGCCTGATGGAAGTCGGCCTGCCGAAGGCTGGTGAGACCGTGGTAGTTTCGGGCGCGGCCGGCGCCGTGGGGCAGACGGTGGGGCAGATCGCCAAAATCAAGGGCTGCCGCGTCGTGGGCATTGCCGGCGGCCAGGCCAAGTGCGACTGGGTCGTCAAGGAGCTCGGTTTTGACGCCTGCATCGACTACAAAAACGGCGATGTGAAAGCGGGGCTGAAAGAGCATTGCCCCAAAGGCGTGGACATCTACTTCGACAACGTCGGCGGTGACATCCTCGACACCGTCCTGACCCGCATCACACGCGGCGCCCGCATCATCATTTGCGGCGCCATCAGCCAGTACAACAACACCACCGCCGTCAAAGGCCCGGCCAACTACCTGTCGCTGCTGGTCAACCGCGCCCGCATGGAAGGCATCGTGGTGTTCGACTACGCCGACCGCTACCACCTGGGCGTGGCGGAAATGGCCGGCTACCTGAAGGCCGGCACCATGAAAAGCCGTGAAGACGTGGTGGCAGGACTGGAGAATTTCCCCGAGACGCTGCTCAAACTTTTCAACGGCGAAAATTTTGGCAAGCTGGTGCTTCAGGTGGCGAAGGACTAAAAACAGCAGGCTGGCTGCTGGCACGGCGCGCCTCTTCACCAGCGTTGTGACACGCGCATAAATCAGTCATGAGTTATATTGGCCGCGACCGTGGGCCGGGTGAGCGCAAGCTCTTTGGGCTTGCGATTGCGTCGCTGTCTTCACGCCAGCGATTTCAGCTCCTCTCACCCTGGAAGGTTTCTCATGACCAAGTTGATCGTCAAGCTGGCCGCGTTGGCCGCATTTTGTACATGGACTGCGGCCGCCAGCGCGCAGACGCCCGCACCGGGCCCGGGCCTGCTGATGCTGCGGTCAACAAGCCTCTCCCCTGCCGAGGTCGTGGACGCGGTGAAGGAGTATTCGGTGAGCAAGAACTGGCTCTACATGGGTGCCAGCAAGGCCAAGCAGGGCGAAGTGACGATGGTCAAGTTCTGCATCCCCCAGGTCGGACAGGTGCTCTGGCCCCTGGGACTGCAATTGAGCGCCCTGCTTCCCTGCGGCAACGTGGGCGTGTACCAGAAGCAGGGGAAAACCGAGGTCTCCATGCTCCACCCGGCCTACATGCAGCTTCTTTATCCTGATCCGCAGGTTGAGAAGGCGGTCGCTATTGCCACGCCGCTGCTCACGGAAATGCTTGACACTATCGTCAAATAAACCATCCTGCAAGGATTTGCCGTGATTCTCGAACTCGCCGACATTCGCATCCAGCCCGGCCAGCAGGCCGCTTTCGACGAAGCCATCCAGCGCGCCATCAGCACGGTGGCTTCAAAAGCCAAGGGCTTTCAGGGCTTCAAGGTGAACAAGGGCATTGAAAACCCCGAGCGCTACATTCTGCAAATCTTCTGGGACACGCTGGAAAACCACACCGTTGATTTTCGCGGGTCGCCCGCGTTCACCGAGTGGCGCGCGATTGTCGGGCCATTCTTTGCCGCACCACCGGTCGTGGAACATTTCGATCTGCTGGCCAAATCGGCCTGACGCCCGGCGTGCCTGTGGGCAACTGCGTCGGCTTACTCGTGCCCTGCCACCAGTTTGCCCAGCAAGGCAGCCAGCTGCAACCTCTCGTCCGGTGCCAGCGGGCTGACGATCCGCTGCTGGGCCCGGCTGACGGCCCGCTTCATCTGTAGCGCCACCTGCGCGCCTTCGGCGGTGGTCCAGAGCAGCTTGCGGCGCTTGTCGAGCGGATCGGCCTGACGCCGGACCCAACCCTTGGCTTCCAGCCTGCCAATCACCGAGCCGAACGTGGCTGGATCAAAAGCCACGCGGCCCGACAGCGTGATCTGGTCCCCGCCGGGCTCGTCAATCAGCGCGTTCAAAATGGCAAACTGCACCGGCGTCACATCGAAGCCAGCGGTTTCTTCCATGAAGATCGACACCGCGAGCTGCTGCGCCCGCCTGATCAGATGGCCGGGCGCGTCGCTGAAGTTGAAACTTTTTGCCATGGCATCAAATCGCTGGCGGCGGCATCGGTGGCCTGGCAGCCGCCCTGGTGCTGGCCAGGGACGGCCACGCCGTCACAGTCCTTGAACAGGCCGCTGCCTTCGGCGAAATCGGTGCGGGCATTCAGCTCGGGCCGAACATTTTTCGCATGTTTGAATACCTCGGGCTGACCGAGGCCGTCAACCGGGTCGCGTTTTTCCCGGCGGGACTGGCCCTGAACGACGTGCGCAGCGGCGAGAAGGTGATTCGCGTCGCCCTGGGCGACATGGCGCGCGTGACCTACGGTTTTCCCTATGGCGTGATCTACCGGGCCGACCTGCACCAGGTGTTTCTCACGGCCTGCCAGGCCCAGCCGAACATCACGCTGCGCACCAGCGCCCGGGTCGAATCCTTCGATCAGACGGACGATGGCGTCGCGGTTCAACTTGCTGCCGGCGACGCGGGCAAGGCCGGTGAAGTCCTGCAAGGCCGCGCACTGGTGGGTGCCGACGGCCTGTGGAGCAGGATCCGCGAAGCAGTCGTTGGCGACGGCAAGCCGCGCGTGTCGGGGCATATCGCCTACCGCGCGGTGCTCAAGCGCGAAGACGTGCCGCCCGGGCTCTGGAGCGACGATGTGGTGCTGTGGGGCGGCGAAAAAACCCATCTGGTGCACTACCCGCTGCGGCGTGGCGAGCTGTTCAATCTGGTGGCGGTTTTTCACAGCAACAAGTACGACGAAGGCTGGAACACTTTCGGCGACACCGGCGAACTCAACGAGCGCTTTGCCCAGGCCTGCCCGCAGGTGAAAGCGCTACTCGCCAGGATCGAGACCTGGAAAATGTGGGTGCTGTGCGACCGCGAACCCGTAAAAAACTGGACTGATCGCCGCGTGACGCTGCTCGGCGACGCCGCCCATCCGATGCTGCAATACCTGGCGCAAGGCGCCGGCCAGGCGATTGAAGACGCGGTGGTGCTGCGCGAGGCGCTGCGCTTCACGCGGGGCGATATC
>NCGI01000309.1 GCA_002256925.1 Polaromonas sp. 28-63-22 | reverse complement strand
TCCATTCCGACGCGGGGTCAAACACGCACAGGTCGGCCACGCCGCCCTTGACAATCCGGCCGACGCTGGCCTCGAGCGTGCCGAGCGCAGTGCCCAGCACGCGCGCGGGCTCGCTGGTCACGACGGCCAGCGCGCGCATCAGGCCCACGTCGCCGTCGCTGCCCCATTTGCAGGCGAGGCCAAGCAACAGCTCAAGACCGGTGGCACCGGGTTCGGCTTCGGCGAATGGCAGTGTCTTGGCGTCTTCGTCCACCGGTGTGTGGTCCGACACCAGCGCATCGATGGTGCCGTCGGCGAGGCCGCGCCGGATGGCGTCGCGGTCGCGCTGCTGGCGCAGCGGCGGGTCAAGCCGCATACGGCTGTCAAAGTAGCCGATGTCCACATCGGTCAGGTGCAGGCTGTTGATGCTCACGTCGCAGGTGATGCCCAGACCTTCTGCCTTGGCCGCCGCAACCAGGGCCACGCCTTGCGCGCTGCTGATCCGGCACAGGTGCACGCGCGCGCCGGTGGCGCGAACCAGCTCGAAAATCGTGTGCAGTGCGATGGTTTCGGCAGCCACGGGCACACCGCTCAAACCCAGGCGGGTGGCCAGCGGGCCGCTGGCGGCCACACCCCGTCCCAGATGGATTTCCTGCGGGCGCAGGAAAACCGTGTAGCCGAACGTGGCGGCATATTGCAGGGCGCGCATCAGCACCTGGGTGCTCGCCAGCGGAACCTCGGCCTGGCTGAAACCCACGCAGCCGGCTTCGGTCAGCTGAACCATCTCGACCAGCGCTTCGCCCTGGAGGTTGCGGGTCAGCGCGCCGAGGGGGAAAACGCGGGACTGATGCAGCTTTTCGGCGCGGAACTTGAGCATCTCCACCAGGCCCGGCTCGTCGAGTACCGGGTCGGTGTCGGGCGGGCACACGATGCTGGTGATACCGCCTGCGACGGCGGCGGACAGCTCACTGCCAAGCATGCCTTCGTGTTCATGGCCCGGCTCGCGCAAACGGGCCGACAGGTCGATTAGACCCGGGCTGACAATGCAGCCGCTGGCGTCGATGATTTTATTGGGTGTGAAATCAGCGGGCACGTTCTTCAGCGACACGATGCGCCCGGCGGCAACCGCGAGGTCACAGACTTCGTCCAGCCCCGAGGCCGGGTCCATCACGCGGCCGTTCTGGATCAGTAATTTCATGCAGCCTCCCGATCATCGTGGGCCTGCCGCACGGTGCCGGCGACGATGCTCATGACGGCCATGCGCACGGCAATGCCGAAGGTCACCTGCGGCAAGATGACGCTTTGCGCGCCATCGACCACCGCCGAATCTATTTCCACGCCCCGGTTGATGGGCCCCGGATGCATGACGATGGCATCGGGTTTGGCCAGCAGAAGCTTCTCGTTGGTCAGCCCGAAACTCTTGAAAAACTCCTGGCTGCTGGGCAGCAAGGCGCCTGACATGCGTTCGTTCTGCAGCCGCAGCATGATGATCACGTCGGCACCCTTGATGCCTTCTTCCAGCGTGTTGCAGACACGCACGCCCATTTGCGCCATGTCGGCGGGAACCAGCGTCTTGGGCCCCACCACGCGTACCTCGGGACAGCCCAGCGTGGTCAGCGCGTGTATGTCAGAACGCGCCACGCGCGAATGCAGGACATCGCCGACGATGGCGACCGTCAGGTTACTGAAATCCTTCTTGAAGTGCCGGATGGTGTACATGTCCAGCAGGCCTTGCGTCGGGTGCGCGTGCCGGCCGTCACCGGCATTGATGACGTGGACATGCGGCGCCACGTGCTGGGCAATCAGGTAAGGCGCGCCGGATTCACTATGGCGCACGACAAAGATATCAGCCGCCATGGCGCTCAGGTTGGCGATGGTGTCGAGCAGCGACTCGCCCTTGGAGGCGGACGAGCGGGCAATGTCGAGATTGATCACATCGGCAGAAAGGCGCTTCGCCGCAATTTCAAACGTGGTGCGGGTACGCGTGGAGTTTTCGAAAAAGAGATTGAAAACGCTCTTGCCGCGAAGCAGCGGTACTTTCTTGACCTCGCGGTCGTTCACGCTGACGAAGTTGGCTGCCGTGTCCAGAATCTGGGTCAGTATCGATCTGGGAAGGCCCTCGATCGAAAGCAGATGAAGAAGCTCACCGTTTTTATTGAGTTGCGGGTTTCGTCGGTAAAGCACGCGGGGGCTCCTCTGTTGGGCTTCTGGTTCTTGGGGACATGGCCTATGCGGACGATCCGTCGCCCGCTCGGCTCTCCAGCCGAAACGTGAATCGCCCTTCTTCGGCCTGCGCCAGCTCAAGGGTTTGCGAGGCTGGAAGGCTGACGCG
>NCGI01000308.1 GCA_002256925.1 Polaromonas sp. 28-63-22 | reverse complement strand
GCCAGGGTCGGCATGCCCCGGCCGTTGCGCTGGTCGGCGCCCTGGGCCAGCAAATGCAGTTCCAGCCCGTCCCGGGGCTGCAGATTGATCACCAGCCGGTTGGCGGTGCGCGAACTGGAAAGCGGCGACGGATAGATCGCATGCGCTGCAGGCCGGAAGTTCACCTCGATGTGGGCGTCCCGGCCGGCCAGACGTTTGCCGGTGCGGATATAAAACGGCACGCCAGCCCAGCGCCAGTTGGCGATTTCGGTGCGCAGGGCGACGAATGTTTCCGTGGTGCTTTCGGGGTTCACGCCGTTTTCGGCGCGGTAGCCGGGCACCGGCACGCCGTCGATGCTGCCCGCCGCATACTGGCCGCGAATGACGTGCTGGCTCAGCGTTTGGGGTGTCCACACTTTCAGCGAACGCAGCACCTTGAGCTTTTCGTCGCGAATTGCGTCGGCGCCCGAATTGATGGGAGGCTCCATGCCGACCGCGCAAAGCAGTTGCAGCGCGTGGTTCTGCACCATGTCGCGCAGCGCGCCGGTGCTGTCGTAAAACGCGCCGCGCTTTTCAACGCCCAGGTCTTCGGCAATCGTGATCTGGATGTTGGCAATCATTTCGCGCCGCCAGAGCGGCTCGAACAAGGCATTGCCAAAGCGCAGCGCGAACAGGTTTTGCACCGACGGCTTGCCGAGGTAATGATCGATGCGGAAGATCTGCTGCTCGGTCAGGCCATTGAGCCCCGCCGCCGCGATCTGCTCGCACACCGTGGTGAACAGGCTGGGGGCCGTGGCCACATACATCACCACCACGTCGGCCGGCCGCTGCGTGAGTGTGGCGGCCAGCGCCGCGTAGTCGGCCGGGTTCGACAAATCCATGCGCAGGTAACTGAGCAGCGCGGCAAAGCGCGAGAACTCTTCCTCGCTGGGCCGCTTGGCCAGATCCACGTTGTCAAAGCGGGACTTGATCAGCGCGCGGTATTCGTCGTCTGAGTGGTGGTCGCGTGCAACGCCGATGATGCGGCCGCCGGCAGGCAGCGAGCCGTGGCGAAAGGCCTGAAAAAGCGCCGGCATGATCTTTCGCCATGCAAGGTCGCCCGTACCGCCAAAAAGAACGAGATTGAAACTCATGGTGGATAAGTGCGCAATACGTGCGCAATAAGTGCAGAGGAGCCGAAAGCAAAGAATGAACAGACGTGCAACCGGTTGGTAATTTAGTTTCACGTTGCGCGACAATTATGGTAACTCAACCGGGCGCTCCTCTTACAGCGCCGGCCGTGCCCGTCCCCTACACTTTTGGCCATGAACCAGCTCAAAGCCTTCCAACAATTCACGACCGTCGTTGCCGGCACCGACGCCTTCCGGCAGTCCGCACCCTTCAAGCCGAAATACGCCACGAACCATCCGTCGCGTCGCTTGAAGGCAGTGCAAAAAGCGGGCGACCGATCGCTGCTGGCTGCGTAGGCCATGATGAAAAGATTGCGCTGTGACCAGACGCCGGTATGGGCGTCGTTAAAAACCTGCTTTGAGACAGGCGGCAAAAGCCTGGATCTGCGAGCCGCTTTTGTCGCTGATGCGAAGCGCTTCGAGCACTTCAGCCAGCAGGCGCCGCATGTGTTTGCCGACCTGTCGAAAAATCTGATCGACGCGGCCACGCAGGCACTCTTGCTGGATCTCGCCCGCCAGTGCGGCGTGGAGCAGCACCGCGACGCCGTGTTTGCCGGTGCGCTGATCAACAGCACCGAAAACCGTGCCGTGATGCATTTCTTATTAAGAAAACCGGCTACAGCTCAGGTAGCACCTGCGCAAGCAGCTATAAAAAACGTAGCGGATGAATGGCCGGAAGTGGAGGAAACACGCCAGGCCATGCTGGCCTACGCCGAGCAGGTGCGGGCGCAGCGGCACATCACCGACGTCATCAACATCGGCATTGGCGGCTCGGACCTCGGCCCACAGATGGCGGTGCTGGCACTGGCTGAATTTGCCACGTCAGGCCAGCGGATTCACTTTGTTTCCAACGTCGATGGCCAGGAGCTTGCCGGGGTGCTGGCGCATTGCCGGCCCGAAAGCACGCTGTTTCTGATCGCCTCCAAAACCTTCACCACCACCGAGACCATGACCAATGCCCACTCGGCCAAAGCGTGGTTTGAGGCGCAGGGCGGCCACGACATCGGCCAGCATTTTGCTGCGCTGACCACCAACGTCGCGGCGGCCAACGCCTTCGGCATTCAGACCACGTTCGGCTTTTGGGACTGGGTGGGCGGCCGTTATTCGCTGTGGTCGGCCATCGGCCTGCCGCTGGCCATTGCCATTGGCAGCACCGGTTTTCGCGAGCTGCTGGCCGGCGCGCACGCGATGGACGAGCATTTCCGTACCGCGCCGCTGGCGCAGAACCTGCCCGTGCGCCTGGGTCTGCTCGATGTCTGGTACCGCAACTTCCACGGTTTTGACAGCCGCAGCATCGCGCCCTACAGCAGCCCGCTGCGCCGCCTGCCGGCCTACCTGCAGCAGCTTGAGATGGAAAGCAATGGCAAACGCGTCGATGCCGAGGGCAACACGCTGCCGTTCGACACCGCGCCGGTGCTTTGGGGCGAGCCTGGCACCAACGGCCAGCATGCCTATTTCCAGATGCTGCACCAGGGCACCAGCGTGGTTCCGGTCGAATTCATCGCGGTCAAAAAAGCGGCCAACAGCCTGCCCGGCCACCACACCAAGCTGCTCGCCAACGCGCTGGCGCAGGCGCAGGCGCTGATGAATGGCAAGGACGATAGAGGTGGTCACAGGCACTTTCCCGGCAACCGGCCCAGTACGTTCCTGCTGCTGGAAGAACTCACGCCAGCCAGCCTCGGCGCGCTCATCGCGCTGCAGGAGCACCGCGTGTTCGTCAGCGGTTCCCTGTGGGGCATCAACAGCTTCGACCAGTGGGGCGTCGAGCTGGGCAAGGTGCTGGCGAAAGACCTGGAAGCGCGGCTGGCGACCGGCGACGTCACCGGTCTGGACGGCTCAAGTGCCGGGCTTTTGCAGAAAATTTATAAGAAATAGGCCTGCAGCCCAGACGGA
>NCGI01000044.1 GCA_002256925.1 Polaromonas sp. 28-63-22 | reverse complement strand
GCGCCTCCGGCGGTCTGGCAGGAGCCTGAAGACAAATGAGAAATCAGTCGAGAATAATTTAACTAACCGCCTCGCACACAAAAATTCGGACACCCCCTGTTGACCTCCACGACGACTCTTAACTAACAAGTCAACCTCTCTCCACTGGGTCACGTCACGTCACGTCAATGGGATCAGGTCTTGCATTCACCCCATTACAACCCAGTATCAATTGCCCACGGGTCACAAGATTACGCTTGAGTCGGCTGCGGTGAACCGACTGAAGCAGGTCAGCCAATTCATTCGCTACAAATTCAATAGCCGCCAGCGCACGTAATACCTGGGCTACAGGCCTAAGACGCTTAAGACCAGCCGCAAGGCGAATCGAAGCAGCCCGCAGACTGTCATTGCCGCCTCAAGGCCGGGTGGCAGGCGCTTTGCTCAAAGAGACGCCCCCAGCAACGGGTTCGGTCCAGCCGCCGCCCAACGCCTTGTACAGCGTCACCTGCGCCTGCAACTGCGCCAGCCGGGTCTGTACCACTGCCTGCCGGGCGGCAAAAAGGGAACGTTGCGCGTCGAGCAGGTCGAGGTAATTGGCGACGCCGTTCTGGTAACGCAGGTCAGAGAGCTTGAAGCGAATAGCTTCTGCGTTGGCCTGGGCCTGCTGCGCACGCAGTTGCTCGGCCAGCGTGGTGCGGGAAGCCAGCGCATCGGCGACTTCCCGGAACGCGGTCTGGATGGCTTTTTCGTACTGCGCCACCGCAATGTCGCGCGCCGCCTTTGACGTGTCGAGCCCGGCCTGGTTGCGCCCGGCGTCGAGCAGCGGCAGCACCAGTTGCGGCGCCAGCGTCAGGCCCCAGGATCCGCTCTTCAACAGCCCCGAAAGCTGGCTGCTGGCGCTTCCGGCCCCCACGGTGAGCGAAATGCGCGGGAAGAATGCTGCACGCGCCGCACCAATGTTGGCGTTGGCGGCCAGCAGTTGCTGCTCGGCCTGGCGAATGTCGGGCCGGCTTGTGAGCAGTTCGGACGGCAGGCCGGCCGGTACATCGGGCATGGGCTGCATCTGGGCCAGCGGAGTGGCCCGCGGGGCGGTCTGCGAGGGGCCCGACAACAGGGAGCCGTCCAGCGAACGGCCCACCAGCAGGGTGAGCAGGTTTGCGTCAAAGGCGCGCTGGCGCTGCTGCTGGGCGTAGGCCACGCGGGCGGCTTCTGCCAGCGACTCGGCCTGCCGGTAGTCCAGCTCGGACGTGACGCCGTTGTCAAACCGCAGCTTGCTCAGGCGGACGGATTCTTCGCGCGTGGCGAGCGTCTGGCGCGTGATCTCCAGCAGTTCGTCGTCGGCCAGAATGCTCAGGTAGGCATTGGCGACCGAAGCGATGAGGGTGATCTGTGCGGTCTTGCGGCCCTCCTCGGTGGCCAGGTACTGGTTGAGCGCGGCCTCCTTGAGGCTGCTGACGCGCCCGAAAAAGTCCAGTTCGTAGGCGGTGGCCTGCAGCCCGGCCGAGTACAGGCTGAGCGTGCTGCCCGAGGCGCCCGGACTGCGCGAGCCGCTGGCAACGGCATTGATCGTCGGGAACTGGTCGGCGCGGCGGATCTGGTACTGGGCTCTGGCCTGTTCGATATTAAGCACCGCAACGCGCAGATCGCGGTTGTTGACGAGCGCCAGATCAATCAGCTCTTTAAGCCGCGCATCGGCAAAAAAATCCTGCCAGGCGACGCTGGACGCGGCTGCGGTATTCGGCGACGCGGGCGGATTGGCATCAGCATAGGAAGGGTAGGCTGCGGCAATCGGCGCCTCCGGCCGCTGGTAGGCGGGAATCATCGAGCAACCTGCCGCCAGCAGCAGCGACGCCAGCATGGCGGGCCGCAGCAGCTGGGGATGCACAACAAACGATTTAGTCATGGTGAGGCTCCTGATCGGCTGCGGTGGCGCTGCCGTTGACGCCGGCAGCCCGGGCGTGCTCGGCATAGCGCGCCCGCTGCCGCTCGCTGCCCTTGAAAAAGCCCCGCACGACGACAAAGAAGATAGGCACAAAAATCACCGCCAGCGCGGTGCCGGTCACCATGCCGCCGATCACGGCGGTGCCGATGGCGCGCTGGCTGGCCGAGCCTGCACCCGTGGCAATCGCCAGCGGCAACACGCCGAGCATGAAAGCCATCGAGGTCATGATGATGGGCCGGAACCGCAAGTGCGCGGCGGCCAGTGCGGACTCGATCACGCCCTTGCCCTGCGCCTGCAGGTCCTTGGCGAACTCGATGATCAAAATCGCGTTCTTGGCTGACAGGCCGATGATGGTGATCAGGCCGACCTGGAAGTAGATGTCGTTGGAGTAGCTGCGCATCAGGGTGGCCAGCACCACACCCAGCACACCCAGCGGGACCACCAGAATCACGGCCAGCGGAATGGACCAGCTTTCATACAGCGCGGCCAGGCACAGGAACACCGCCAGAATCGCAAAGCCGTAAAGAATGATGGCCTGCGAACCCGCCAGTTTTTCTTCGCGCGACAGGCCGCTCCACTCGTAGCCAAAGCCGGGCGGCAACTGCGCCGCGAGCTTTTCCATTTCGGCAATGGCCGCACCGGTGCTGTAGCCCGGCGCAGCCGACCCGCTGATGCGAATGGCCGGGTAGCCGTTGTAGCGCACCGTTTGCGTGGCACCCTTGACCCAGCGCGTGGACGCAAACGCCGACAGCGGCACGGGTTTGCCCTGCGCATTGCTGGCGTTCAGCCTGAGCAGGTCATCGGGCTGCATGCGCGCGGGTGCATCGGCCTGCACCACCACGCGCTGCAGGCGGCCCTGGTTGGGAAAATCATTGACGTAACTCGAACCGAGTGCGGTGGACAGCACGTTGTTGATCGCGTCGAAGGTCACGCCCAGCGCATTGGCTTTATCGCGGTCGATGTCCAGCTGCAGTTGCGGCGCGTCTTCCAGTCCCTCGGGGCGGACCTGCGTCAGAACCGAACTTTTGGCCGCCAGACCCAGCAACTGGTTGCGCGCGGCCACCAGCGCCTCGCGTCCGGCGCCTGCGCGGTCCTGCAACCGGAAGGTAAAGCCGCTGTCCGATCCCAGCTCGCGAATCGGCGGCGGGCTGAGAGGGAACACCGAAGCATCACGAATGCTGGACAACGCGCCGAACGCCCGGCCCGCGATGGCCTGGGCAGACTGCCCCGGGCCAGAGCGGTCGGCGTAGTCTTTCAGCGTGATAAACGCCAGCGCGGCATTCTGCCCCTGCCCGGCAAAGCTGAAGCCGAGCACACCGACCATGCTTTTGACTTCAGGCTGCTTGAGCATGTAGGCTTCAACCTGTTCAATCACGGCGCGGGTACGCTCCTGCGTGGCGCCCGGCGGCAGCTGGATGTTGACGAACAGGTTGCCCTGGTCTTCCTGCGGCAGGAACGACGATGGCAGGCGCGTGTACACCAGCGCCACCACGCCGATGATGGCCACGTAGATGATGAGGTAGCGCGCTGCGCGTTTGAGCAGCCGCGCGACCAGGCTTTCGTAACCTTTGGCGGTGCGCGCAAAACCGCGGTTGAACCAGCCGAAGAAGCCCTTCTTGGCATGATGGTGTCCGGCCTCCACGGGCTTGAGCAGGGTCGCGCACAGCGCCGGCGTCAGCGACAGCGCCAGGAAGGCGGAAAACGCAATCGCCGAGACCATGACGGCTGCAAACTGGCGGTAGATATTGCCCACCGAACCGGCAAAAAAAGCCAGCGGCACAAACACCGACACCAGCACCACCGTGACGCCGATGATGGCCCCTGAAATCTGTCCCATGGCCTTGCGCGTGGCCTCCAGCGGGGGAAGGCCTTCTTCGCTCATGATGCGCTCGACGTTTTCCACCACCACAATCGCATCGTCCACCACGATGCCGATCACCAGCACCATGCCGAACATGGTCAACACATTGATGGAAAAACCCAGCGCCAGCAGCGTGGCAAATGTGCCGAGCAGCGCAATCGGCACGACGATGGTCGGGATGATGGTGTAGCGGATGTTCTGCAAAAACAGGAACATCACAAGGAACACCAGCACAATGGCCTCTGCCAGGGTGACAGCCACCTGCGTGATCGAAATCTTGACGAAGCCGGACGAATCGAAAGGAATCGAATAGGTCACGCCCGGCGGGAAGTAGGCCTTGAGCGACTCCATTTTGGCGCGCACGGCCTTCGCGGCCTCCAGCGCGTTGCCGCTGGGCGTGAGCTGCACGCCGATACCGGTGGACGGCTTGCCATTCAGACGTGCCGACGTGGCGTAGGTCTGCGCGCCCAGCTCAATGCGCGCGACGTCTTTGAGGCGAACGGCAGAACCGTCCGTGTTGGCACGCAGCACCACGTTGCCAAACTGCGCCACGCTGGACAACTGGCCACTGACCACCACCGTCGCTGCAATGCCCTGCCCCGCGACGTTGGGCAACTCGCCGATCGAGCCGGAAGCGATCTGTGCGTTTTGTGCCCGTATGGCATTGGTCACGTCCGCAGCGGACAACGAAAAACCCGCAAGTTTGGCCGGGTCGATCCAGATACGCATGGCGCGCTCGGTGCCAAAAAGCTGCGCCTGACCGATACCGGGCAGGCGCTGAATTTCAGGGACCACATTGCGCGAGGCGTAGTCGCCCAGGGCGATGGGATCGTAGGCCGGGTTGGTAGACGACAAGATCGTGAACAGCAAAAAATTTGTGTTCGATTTGTCGACCCGCACGCCCTGCTGCGTCACGGCCAGCGGCAGCCGGGGTGTCGCGCGGGAAAGCCGGTTTTGCACATCCACCTGGGCCAGATCGGCATTGGTGCCGGGCTGAAAGCTCAGTGTGATGTTGCCGGTGCCGTTGGCTTGTGCAACCGCCTCCATGTAGATCAGGCCGGGTGCGCCGTTCATCTCGCGCTCAATGACGCTGAGCACGCTGTCTTCCAGCGTCTGGGCGGAAGCGCCAGGGTAGCTCGTGGACACCACGATGGACGGTGGGGCCACCGGCGGGTACTGGGCAATCGGCAACTGCGTGACCGCCACACCGCCCACCACGATGATGAATAACGCCAGCACCCACGCGAAAATGGGGCGCTCGATGAAAAACTTGGCCATGCCGTCGGTTCCTTAACGGGAGGACGCTGGCGCCGCAGCAGCGGGGGGCGATGCCGAGGCGGTGGAGGCAGGGTTGGCAGAAGGCTGCGCCGGCGGGGCTGAGGCGCCCGGCGCAGGCGCGGAGGCCGCACCGACAGGCTGCCACGGCACCGCCTTGACGACCGCATCCGGCCTGAGCTTCTGGAAACCATCGACGATCACCTGCTCGCCGGTCTTCAACCCATCGAGCACCACCCACTGCGTGCCCTTCGCGGAACCGATCCTGACGGCGCGCGGCATGACCTTGCCGTCAGGCGCCACCACCATCACCGTATCGCCCTGGGCACTGCGCGTGACCGCCTGCTGGGGCAAGGTCACCGCATTGGATGCCTGGGCCTGCTCCACGCGTACACGCACGTAGAGCCCCGGCAGCAAGTCGCCACGGGGATTGGGCACCTCGGCGCGCAGGGTGACTTGTCCCGTCGTCGGATCGACCGTCAAGTCCTCAAAAAGCAGGCGCGCCGGGGTGGGGTACTCGGTGCCATCTTCCAGCAGCAGGCGAACGCTCGCAGCGTGGGTGCCATTAACGCGTTTGAGCTGGCCGCTTTGCATGGCAGCGCGCAACTTCATGGTCTCGGATGCGGACTGCGTGAAGTTGACATACAGCGGATTGATTTGCTGAATCACGGCCAGCGGCGTTGCCGTGCCCTGACCAACCAGCGCGCCCTCGGTCACCAGCGCGCGACCGATACGCCCCGAAATCGGCGCCGTCACTGACGCGTAGCCGAGATTGATGCTGGCGGTCTGCACGTTGGCCTTGCCGACGGCCACATCGGCCTGTGCCTGCTTCTGCGCGGCCACCGCGTTGGCGTAGTCCTGCTTGCTGACGGCATTGGCCTCCACCAGCGGCTTGTAGCGCTCGACCAGCGCCGTGGCCTGGGCCACATTGGCTTCGGCACGCGCCTGACCCGCGCGCGCACTGGCGACTGCAGCCGCGTAGGGCGCGGCATCAATGGCAAACAGCGGCTGGCCCGCCTTGACGTCGCTGCCTTCGCGAAAAAGCCGCTTCTGCAAGATGCCTGCCGCACGTGCTCGCACCTCGGCGACGCGCGAGGCTTCGAGTCGCCCTGGCAATTCGGTAAAAAGCCCCACATCACCCTGCGTGACCGTGACGACGCCGACCTGCGCAGGCGGCGGTGTGCCGCCAGCCGGTGCATTGCTGCTTTTGCCACAACCGGCCAGCACAAGCGACAGCAAGGCAACCCCGACATAGCGCTTTCGCAGCGAGAGACCGGCCAGTGGATCGACGGGGAAAGATCGGTGGATGGGCATGGGATATCTCAATGGGTTCTCAAAGGTTTGGGCTGCAAGACGGCGTGCCTGGTGCGGGCGACCCCCACGCAGCCTGTGATCGTCGCGAACAGCGGGCACGGACAATTTCAGAATAAGGGTTTTCGAGAAGGCTGGAGTTTACATACATTTATGAATGTATAAAGGCCCCCAGAGAATATCCCCAGGAGACTGAAAGTGGCTCGTCGAACCAAGGAAGATGCGCTGGCAACGCGCCACAAACTGCTGGACTCGGCCGAAAGCCTCTTTCAGACGCAAGGGGTTTCCCGCACAAGCCTGCAGGACATCGCGCGACGCGCTGGCGCCACGCGCGGTGCCATTTACTGGCATTTCAAGGACAAGGCGGCGCTCTTCAACGCCATGATGGAGCGGGTGACCCTTCCGCTGGAAGCCGCTTTCGGCCTGCCCATCGGATCGTTGGAGTGCCTGGATTCAGATGAGCTGGATCCCCTGTCCAGCATACGTCAGGCAACGACCAGCGCGCTGACGCGGATCGTGCACGACGACCAGACCCGCCGGGTTCTGGAGGTCGCCACGCAAATGGTGGAGTATGTCAAGGAGCTTGAGGCGGTACGGCTTCGTCACCTGTCGGTGCGGCAGGAATTTGTAGCAAGGTTTGAGCAAAGCATCGACACGGCCGCACGACGCGCCCGGCTCGATTTGCCCATGCCGGCCGCCCTGGCGGCGCGAGGTTTTCACGCCTTGATCGACGGATTGATCCAGAACTGGTTGTTGGACCAGCTAGCCTTCGACCTTCTGGAGGTCGGGCAGCAGGCCATGAACGTTTACCTGCAGGGCCTCGGTTTTTCAATCACGCCTGCAGAGGACACCCGGGCTGGACGGGCTACCGACGACTAGTGCAAATGACGGGGTTTGCGGCCACCGCCGCCATGCCCTGAACCGCCCGAAGAGCCGCCGAGCCCACGTGGTGGCCGGCCGAGTTGCATCGAATTGACGAGCGCATCGAAACGCTGCTCGAACAGCTTGTCCACGGCGGCGACGACTTCGCCGAGTTCGGACCCGTCAAAATGACGCTCCATGAGGCCAATCAGGTCCTGAACCAACAGATCGCGCTGCACCTGCATGATCGACGCTGGTGTAGGGCCGACGAAATACATGGCGAAGTCGTCCCTGGCCTCTTCATCTGACGCGCCCTCTTCGTCTTCATCAAAGTCGGCATCATAAAAGGTCACTTCAATGGGGGCGCCCGTTTCCGCCAGATCGTTCAGTCCCATGCACATCTCGTCGAGCGACTGCCGAAAATCCTCGTCACCGGGCACCGTCCAGCAGATCTGCAGCAAGTGCGTGGCCGCATCAAATTTGATGCCAGGCTCTTCCTCATAGGCGCTGGCCGCGCCCGCCGCCAGCGACTTGGAACCTGCATATTTCCAAAGCGGTTTGAGTGCTTCCTGCAATTGCTCGAAACCAACCTCGGGACGAAGAAGCACTTCGCCATGAACGTGGATTTCGAAAGGAGGGTTGTAACGTGACATGGAATTTATCTTACCCAGTTTTCAGGGGCTTAAGTGGCTACAAAGTTACCAGCCATGACGCCACCGGACGTGGTGCCTGAGACCGGGATCGAACCGGTACGCCCGCTATTCGCGAAGCGGCGGATTTTAAGTCCGCTGTGTCTACCTATTTCACCACTCAGGCGGAGCGTATTGACCACGCATTGTGAAACAAAAAAGCCCTTGGCGGTTCAACGGCCAGGGGCTTGATGGAGGCGCGGGCCGGAGTCGAACCGACCTACTCGGATTTGCAATCCGGTACATAACCGCTTTGTTACCGCGCCGCATTCTTCATGAACATGACTTGATGGATCATGCCCGCTACCTAAGTCGACTCCAAGCCTGCCTTTGCAGCCTTCGCGCCAACCCGTTTGCTTCAATAAAAAAGGACAGCATGTTTGACGTGCTGCCCTTTGAATTGGAGCGGGAGAAGAGTCTCGAACTCTCGACCTCAACCTTGGCAAGGTTGCGCTCTACCAACTGAGCTACTCCCGCGATATCAGCCTTAAATTATAACTTATTTTTAAACCTCAACTCACAGCATTCTAAAAATTTAGCGATCAGTGTTTCACCGTACCTGCTGTTTCAACAGGCGCAGCCGCCCTGGCCGCTGCAGCCACCGCTACTTCTTCGTCCGTCAGCGGAACGGGCTGACGCTCAAGAGCAACTTGCAAGACCTCATCGATCCACTTGACCGGCACGATATCCAGCCCGCTTTTGACGTTGTCCGGAATTTCCTGCAAATCCTTGGCGTTGTCTTGGGGAATCAGAACGGTCTTAATACCGCCGCGCAGCGCGGCCAGCAGCTTTTCTTTCAGCCCCCCGATGGCAGTCACTTCGCCGCGAAGGGTAATCTCGCCTGTCATGGCGACGTCGCCTCGAACCGGTATGCCCGTCATCGCAGACACGAACGCGGTAGTCATCGCGGCGCCGGCGCTGGGGCCATCTTTGGGCGTTGCGCCGTCAGGAACGTGGATATGAATATCACGCTTTTCGAACATCTCGTCCTTGATGCCGAGCTGCCTTGAGCGGCTGCGAACAACCGTGCGGGCCGCCTCGACCGATTCTTTCATCACGTCGCCCAGGGAACCCGTGCGGGTGATCACGCCTTTGCCCGGCATCATCGCAGCCTCAATCGTGAGGAGGTCGCCACCGACCTCCGTCCAGGCCAGTCCCACCACTTGGCCGACCTGATTTTTTTGCTCGGCGCGACCATAATCAAACTTGCGTACGCCCAGAAAATCATTGAGGTTGTCGGGGCCAACAATCACTTTGGGCGTCATTTTCTTGAGCTGCACACCCTTGACGACCTTGCGACAAATTTTTGAAAGTTCGCGCTCAAGCGAGCGCACGCCGGCTTCCCGGGTGTAGTAGCGCACGATGTCTCGAATGGCCTGTTCGGTCACTTCCAGTTCGCCGTCTTTCACGCCGTTGTTCTTGACCTGCTTGGGCAACAAATAACGCACGGCAATACTGGTTTTTTCGTCTTCCGTGTAACCCGCGAGACGAATGACCTCCATCCGGTCAAGCAAGGCGGGCGGGATATTCATGGAATTCGAAGTCGCGACGAACATGACATCGCTCAAATCAAAATCAACCTCGACATAGTGATCGCCAAAGGTATGGTTTTGCTCAGGGTCCAGCACCTCCAGCAACGCGCTGGAAGGATCGCCGCGGAAATCGGTACCCAGTTTATCGATCTCGTCGAGTAGGAACAGTGGATTGCGCGTTCCGGCTTTCGCCAGGTTTTGCAGTACCTTGCCGGGGAGCGCGCCAATGTAGGTGCGCCGATGGCCACGGATTTCTGCCTCGTCGCGCATGCCACCGAGCGCCATGCGCACATACTTGCGGCCAGTCGCCTTCGCGATGGATTGACCGAGTGAGGTCTTGCCGACACCCGGAGGCCCGACCAGGCACAGGATCGGAGCCTTGAGCTTGTCGACTCGCTGCTGTACCGCGAGATACTCCACGATGCGGTCTTTGACTTTTTCCAGCCCGTAGTGATCCTCATTCAGGACGTTTTCGGCATTGCCGAGATCATGCTTGATCTTGGTCTTCTTGCTCCAGGGCAAGCCAGTCAACACATCGATGTAGGTGCGCACAACCGTGGCCTCGGCCGACATGGGCGACATCAATTTCAATTTCTTGAGTTCGCTTTCGGCTTTCTTGCGCGCATCCTGCGGCATCTTGGCCGTTTTGATCTTCTTTTCGATCTCTTCAATGTCTGCGCCCTCTTCACCCTCGCCCAGTTCCTTCTGGATCGCCTTGACCTGCTCGTTGAGATAGAAGTCGCGCTGGTTTTTTTCCATCTGCCGCTTCACGCGACCGCGAATTTTTTTGTCGACGTTGAGAATGTCCACCTCGCGCTCAAGCTGCTCGTAAAGGTTTTCAAGCCGTGGCTTGACCTGAGCCAGATCAAGAATCACTTGCTTGGCATCAAGCTTCAGGGGTAAGTGCGCCGCAATGGTGTCGGCAAGCCGGCCTGCATCGTCGATGCTTGAGATCGATGTCAGGATTTCGGGGGGAATTTTCTTGTTCAGCTTGACGTAATGGTCAAACTGCTGCATCACGACACGACGCAGGGCTTCGATTTCACTGCTCTTGTCGCCCGCCGGCGCAGGTGCTGTCGCTACAGGCGTGATGTTGGCGGAAAAATGGCTTTCGCCTTCCTCGATCTTGTTGACTTTGGCCCGCTGCTGGCCTTCCACCAGAACCTTGACCGTGCCGTCAGGCAGCTTCAGCAACTGCAAAATGGTGGCCACGCAACCGACCTCGAACATGTCTTCCACCGAAGGCTCATCCTTGGCAGCCGCTTTTTGCGCCACCAGCATGATGCGGCGCTCAGCCTCCATGGCTGACTCAAGGGCCTTGATGCTTTTAGGGCGACCGACAAACAGTGGAATCACCATGTGCGGAAACACGACAACGTCGCGAAGCGGCAACAAAGGCAGATCGATGGGCGTGGAAGGCAGAGAAGTTTGTCCGGACATATAAACCTTTAACGTGGGCCTCTGGAACCAGTCATGTGGTCCGGGCCATTACAGGCAACTTGCAAGGTTAATTCCGAGCAGTCACACCAGACATGGAGCGCGGCGAAGGTTTTTCAAGTTCCAACTGAGGTCATCGGTCGCTCAGGCTTTCCTGGCGGTCTCTCGGTAGACCAGCAAAGGGGCCTTGTTTTCTTCAATGGTTGACTCGTCGAGCACGACCTTGTCAACATTGCTGGCGTTGGGAAGATCAAACATCGTATCGATCAGCGACTGCTCAAGAATCGATCGCAGCCCGCGCGCGCCGGTTTTACGGGCCAGCGCCTTGCGGGCAATGGCTTTCAGCGCCGACGGCCGGATTTCAAGGTCCACACCTTCCATCGCGAGCAACTTGCTGAACTGCTTGACAACAGCATTTTTGGGCTCGGTCAGGATCTGAACCAAAGCGTCTTCGCTCAGTTCAGCCAGCGTGGCAACCACCGGCATGCGCCCGACCAGTTCAGGAATCAATCCAAATTTGATCAGGTCTTCCGGCTCCACATCCTTGAAGGCCTCGGTCACGGACCGCGATTTCTTGCTCTTGACCACCGCGCCAAATCCGATGCCCGATGCCTCAGTGCGGTTCTCGATGACCTTTTCAAGTCCGGCGAAAGCCCCGCCACAAATAAAGAGGATATTGGTGGTATCGACCTGAAGAAAGTCCTGATTGGGATGCTTGCGCCCACCTTGCGGTGGCACGGAGGCCATGGTGCCCTCAATCAATTTCAGCAGGGCTTGCTGCACTCCCTCGCCGGACACATCGCGAGTGATCGAAGGATTGTCGGATTTACGCGAAATCTTGTCGATTTCGTCAATGTAAACAATGCCCTGCTGAGCCCGCTCGACTTCGTAGTTGCAGGTCTGCAGCAGTTTCTGAATGATATTTTCGACGTCTTCGCCCACATAACCAGCCTCCGTCAGTGTGGTCGCATCGGCCATCACAAACGGGACGTTCAATGTCCGCGCCAGCGTTTGGGCCAGCAACGTTTTACCCGACCCCGTGGGTCCGATCAGCAAGATATTGCTTTTGGTCAGCTCGACATCGTCTTTTTTCGCCTTGTCTTTGTGGCGAAGGCGTTTGTAGTGGTTGTAGACGGCCACCGCCAGCGTACGCTTGGCGGGCTCCTGCCCGATGACATAGCCATCCAGCGTGGCCTTGATTTCGAGCGGCGTCGGCAAATCGCCACGCGTCTCGCGGACGTCCTCGCCTGCGGGAAGTTCGTCGCGAATGATCTCGTTGCACAGGTCGATGCACTCGTCGCAGATAAATACCGAGGGCCCGGCAATCAGCTTCTTGACTTCGTGCTGGCTTTTACCGCAGAAGGAGCAGTACAAAGTCTTTTCGCTGGAGGTGCCTTTTTTGTCGGCCATTGGTAGAAGTGCCTTTTAAGGTGCCATGGGTGAACCGTTACCTGATGATAACCAATAAAAAGGGCGTTTCCACTGCCGGAAACGCCCCTCAAGCGACCAGAAACCGGTCTGCTTCAGGGTCGCTTGGCGATGACCTGATCCACCAGACCATATTCCTTCGCGTCGTCAGCGAACATAAAGTAGTCCCGCTCGGTGTCGCGCTCTATTTTCTCGATAGGCTGCCCGGTATTGGCCGCCAGGATGCGATTGAGCTGGTCACGCGTTTTCAGGATGTCCCGAGCGTGAATTTCGATATCGCTCGCCTGTCCCTGCGCGCCACCCGAGGGTTGGTGAATCATCACGCGGGAATTGGGCAGGGAAAACCGTTTGCCTTTGGTGCCGGCTGACAGCAGGAAAGCACCCATGCTGGCCGCCATGCCCACGCACAGCGTGGAAACGTCGGGCTTGATGAACTGCATGGTGTCATAGATCGCCATGCCCGCCGTGACGGAGCCACCGGGCGAATTGATATAAAACGAAATATCCTTGTCCGGGTTCTCGCTTTCCAGAAACAGCAGTTGCGCAACCACGAGGTTGGCTGTCTGGTCATTGACCGGACCCACCAGAAAAATGACGCGTTCTTTCAGAAGGCGGGAGTAAATGTCATACGAGCGCTCGCCGCGCCCTGACTGCTCGATCACCATGGGGACCATGCCCAAGCCCTGGGTGTCCTGGGCGGCGCCGCGCAGGCCGCCGTACACGGTGTTGTAACTACTGTTTCCGATCATCATGATTTCTCCTGAAATACTTTCGTTCTTGCGGGTGACCGGGGCTGGTCGTAACCGGTACTGTACCTAAAGCAAATTGGGGCTTGCACCGCAAAGCACAAGCCCCAACTCAAGACGCGGTTACGTCCGCTGATCTTTGTCCGATCAGTTTTGACCCATCAACTCATCAAAGGAGATGGTTTTGTCCTGGATTTTCGTCTTGCCCAGCACAAACTCCGTCACATTGTTTTCAACCACTACGGCCTCGACTTCAGCCATGCGGCGGTTGTCGCTCAGGTACCAGCGCACCACTTCCTGTGGTTTTTCGTAACTGGCAGCCATTTCCTCAATGTGCGCCTTGAGTTGTTCAGGCTTGGCCTGCAAGCCATTGGCACGCACCAGTTCGGCCACCACCAGACCCAGACGCACCCGCTTTTCGGCTTGGGGGCGAAATACGTCGTCGGGAATCGGCGCCTTGTCGGCATCCTTGATACCGCGCTGCTTCAGGTCGGCACGGGCAGCTTCGATCATGCGGTCAAGCTCGGCCTGAACGCTTGATTTGGGCAGATCCAGTTCAGCGTTGGTGATCAGAACGTCCATGACGGCGTTCTTGTTGCGCGCGAGCAGGCGGGACTTCACCTCGCGCTCAAGATTTTTTCTGATGTCGGCACGCAAGGCTTCGACGGTTGCTTCGGCAATGCCGAGCGACTTGGCCAGCGCTTCGTTGACTTCTGGGAGGTGTGCCGCCTCGATTTTCTTGACTGTGACCATGAAGTCAGCCTGTTTGCCCGCCACGTCCTTGCCGTGGTAGTCGGCGGGAAAGCTCAAGGGGAAGGTCCGGCTTTCGCCGCTCTTCATCCCGCGGACGGCGTCTTCGAACTCCTTGAGCATCTGGCCCTCGCCGACCAGAAACTGGAAGTCTTCGGCCTTGCCGCCCGGGAAGGTTTCGCCGTCGATCTTTCCTTCGAAATCGACAGTGACGCGGTCGCCATCCTGCGCCGGCGCGTCCGCAGCACGCTGGGCAAAGGTGCGGCGCTGCTTGCGAAGAATATCCAGCGTCTTGTCGATTGCCGCATCGCTGACTTCGGCCGTGACCTTTTCAAGCGAAGCGCCCGACAGGTCGGCAATTTTCACTTCAGGAAACACCTCGAAGACGGCATCGAACGCCAGTTCGCCTTCTGGAGCGCCTTCTTTCTCGCTGATCCGGGGCTGGCCCGCCACGCGCAACTTGGCTTCGTTCGCGGCAACCGAAAACGCTTCACCGACCTTGTCGTTCATCACCTCGTAGTGCACCGAATAACCGTAGCGCTGGGCA
>NCGI01000307.1 GCA_002256925.1 Polaromonas sp. 28-63-22 | reverse complement strand
CAGAGGCGCAGAGGACGCAAAGATTCGCAGAGACATGTGCAATTGATGTGAAAACTTCAAGGTATTCCTCCTCTTTCTCTGCGTCCTCTGCGCCTCTGCGGCGAATGCCTCCGTATTCTGCATCTCACGCATCCATCCCCGGCAGACCCAACAGCTCCGCTGCCCGCCGCGCCACTGCCAGCACACCCGCCACATCGGCGCCGGTGATCGTGATATGCCCCATCTTGCGGCCCGGCCGCGCATCGGGCTTGCCGTACAGGTGCAGATGCGTGCCCGGCAACGCCAGCACGGCCTGCCAGTCGGGGGTGCGGGCCTGTCCTGCGGCGTCAAACCACACGTCGCCCAGCAGGTTGAGCATGATCGCGGGCGAATGCTGGCGCGGCGCGGGCAGCGGCAAGCCGGCCATCGCATGCACCTGCAGGTCGAACTGCGAGACGTCGCAGGCATCGATGCTGTAGTGGCCGCTGTTGTGCGGGCGCGGCGCCATTTCGTTGACGATCAGGCCACCGTGCGTGCTGCCGTCATCGACCACGAAAAACTCGACGCACAGCACACCCACGTAGTTGAGGTGATTCGCTATGTTTTTAGTAGCTGCCTGCGCACGTTCTGCCTGGGCTGCAGGCATATTTGATGCATAAGCATGGGTCACCGCGAGGATGCCGTCCACATGCACGTTGCGCTGCGGCGGGAAGCTCACCACGGTGCCGTCCCAGCCGCGCGCGACGATGACCGAGTATTCGGCCCGCAGGGGCATCAGCTTTTCAAGCACGCAGGGCACCTGCTTCAGATCAGCCCAGGCCGCCGCCAGTTCGGCAGCGTTCTTCACGCGCACCTGGCCCTTGCCGTCGTAGCCCATGCGCGCGGTTTTCAAGATGCCGGGCAGCAGGTCGGCCGCAACCGCCTGCAGCTGCGCCGGCGTTTCGATGACGGCGTAGGGCGCGCAGGTCGCGCCGGCCACCTCGGCGCAGGCCGTGAAATGCGATTTTTCGTCGATGCGGTTTTGTGCGATCGCGACGGCGGCGGCGCCGGGGGCGACGGGTCGGCTGGCGGCAAGCGTTTGCAGCGCGCCGGCCGGCACGTTTTCAAATTCAGTGGTTATCGCCGCGCACAGGCCGGCCAGTTGCGCCAGACCTGCCGGGTCGCTGTAGCCGGTCTGGATATGGTGATGGCTGACCCGGCCAGCCGGGCTTTGCGGGTCGGCGTCGAGCACCGCCGTGAAGTAGCCCAGGCGCTGCGCCGCATGCACAAACATGCGCCCGAGCTGGCCGCCGCCCATCACGCCCAGCGTGGCCGGCTGGCCAGCCGGTGAGACGGTGCCGGGAAGGACGGGCAGACCTGCGGGCGCGCTCATGCCGGCGGCAGCGTCATGGCGCTGGCTGCGGCCGTCTGTTCGGCCCGGTAAACCGCCAGTTGCTCCGCCAGCGCGGCGTCGTGCAGCGCCAGCATGGCGACCGCAAACAGCGCCGCATTAGCGGCACCGGCGTTGCCAATCGCGAACGTCGCCACCGGAATGCCCTTGGGCATCTGCACGATGCTGTGCAGCGAGTCAACACCCTGCAGATGCTTGCCGGCGACCGGCACACCCAGCACCGGCACGCAGGTTTTGGACGCCAGCATGCCCGGCAGATGCGCCGCACCGCCAGCCCCGGCAATGATGGCCTGCAGGCCGCGCGACGCGGCCGTTTCGGCATAGGCAAACATCGCGTCGGGCATGCGGTGGGCCGACACCACCCGCGTTTCGTGCGCGATGCCGAACGCCGTCAGGATCTGCACCGCATGCTGCAGGGTGTCCCAGTCGCTGCTGGAACCCATGACGACGCCGACGCGGGGTGACGCTGAAGCAGGGGAAGGGGGCTGGTGTGGGGTGCTCATGGTGGCCTTGCTGACTGGCGTTGCATAGAAGCCGCAGATTTTACGTTCTGGACTGGCGCCGCCCGTACACTTCGACCTGCCAGCCGGCACCGTCAGGGCGTGGTGTGTGAACCCGCGAGCCCGGCGCCACGCCGTCCAGCCAAAAAAAGAAGGAGGAGACGCTCTTGAACACATCCTTACCCATGCCGCTGGGCGGTGCACCTGCTGCGCCGGCGCGACCGGCCCTCGTCGCGGTCGCCAGGGTCCGGCCGGCCGACCCTGCATCGGCAGCGCCGGGCATCGACCGGCACCGGGTCAGCTTCACAGGCTCCGGCGGCGACTATTTCAGGCTGTGGCTGTCCAACCTGCTGCTGACCCTCGTCACGCTGGGCATCTACACCCCCTGGGCACGGCGCCGGCGCATCCAGTATTTCTTTCGCAACACCGAAGTCGGCCCCGACCCGCTGGACTTCACTGCCTCCAGCGGTGAGCGTGCTGGTGCTGCTGATCGCCGCCCTGACCCCGTGGCTGTGGCGCAGCGCGATGCGCTTTCGCGTGCGCAACACCACCTGGCGCGGTCTGCCGTTTGCGTTTCATGCGAGCACCCGCGAAGCCTATGTGGCCGCCTGGCCCCTGCTGGGCGCCGCAGCGTTCGTGGTGGCCTTGCCGTGGTGGTTGCCCGAGCTGCCCGCCGCAGGCCAAAGACCGCCACGCGCGTCCGATGCTGCGGTCTGGGTGGGTGTGACGGCGGGGGCGCTGCTGGCCGGGGTGGTGCTGATCCGGCTGCGCTTTAATTTTCTGCACCTGCAGATGACCCGCACTTCGCTGGGCGGGCAGATGGGCCATTTCAAGGCCGGGTTCGGCGCGTTTTTCAGGGTCGGGCTGATTTGCCTGGGCGTGGGCCTGCTGGCCTACCTGGTGCTGGCCGGGGTGCTGGTGGGCTTCGCGGCGGGCCTGGCCGGGCTGATGCGTGGCGCCGGCCTCAGCGGCGCCTTCGCGGTGATGGCGCTGGTGTTCCTGGTGGCGCTGCCGCTGCTGCTGCTGCCCGCATCCATCACGATGGCGGCCTGGGAGGCGATGGTCTTTCGCACGATCTGGAGCCATGCCGGCCTGTCGGGCCTGGCGCGCAGCAAGTGCAGCCTGCATACTCGCGCCTTTGTGAGGCTGCGCACGAAGAACGTGTTCCTGACGCTGCTCTCGCTGGGCCTGTACCGGCCGTTCGCGGTGGTCAGTGAATACCGCATGAAGATTGATTCGGTGCGCCTCTACACGCGTGGCGACATCGACGTGCTGGCGCATCGGCTGACCCGGGGCACACCCGGCGGCGTGGGCGACGCCGCCGCCGGGCTGGCCGGTTTCGACCTTGGCATCTGAACCCGCGCCGCCACCGGCCGGCGCAGTTGCAGGGGCAGGGGCCGGGGCGATGATCGCGGCGCGCTTTTTCGACGGCCACAGCAGCCAGCCGCTGCCCTGCCTGCTGCGCCTGCTGCCTGCGGCCACGCGCGGCGGCGTGGCGCTGCAGATTCACGCGCTGCCGCTGGCGGCGCCGGGCGACTCAGCTACCGGCGCGCCCACCGCGCCCCTGCGCGCATTCACCGCCCGCCAGATCGAATGGCCCGACGCCGGCGAAACCCGCATCGCCGTGATCCGCTTTGCCGACGGCAGCCAGGCGCAGACGCTGGAGCCCGCCGCGCTGGCGCGCGCCTTGCGGGCGGCTGGCTACCGCGCTCCCGGCCTGCATGCGCTGGCGCATACGATGGCCGGCAGCTGGCGCGCGCTGCTGGCCGGCGTGGCGGTTTGCGCGGCGCTTTCTGTGGCCGTCTGGCTTTATGGCGTGCCGGCCGCAGCCCGCGTCATCACCGAAGTCATGCCGACGCGCTGGGAAGGCGAACTGGCCGACCGCACCCTGCAGACGCTCGACGCCTCCTGGCTCAGCCCGTCGAAGCTCGGCGCCGAACGGCAGGCGCAGATCCGCGCCGATTTCAGCGCGCTGCTCGGCCAGACCGGCGTCGCAGCGCCGCCTTACACGCTGGTGTTTCGAACCCTCAGGCCCAGGCCCGGCCAGAGCGCCGACGGCGGGGGCGGCGCCAATGCCTTCGCCCTGCCCGGTGGCCTGCTGGTGATGACGGACGAGCTGGTCGCGCGCGGCGAGCCTGGCGCCTTGGGCGACATCACCTCGGTGGCGGCCACGCTGCCGGTGGCGCTGGCCACGCTGTCGTTTTCGCGCCGCCACGAACTGGAGGCCGACTGCTTCGCGCTGCACACGCTGGCGCGTGCCGGCCAGAGCGCCGAGCCGCTGGCCCGGTTGCTCGACACGATTGCCGGGTGGCACCGGGAAGGCATGGCCGACGTGCTATCTTCCCACCCGAGCACGGCGGCGCGCGTGCAGTTGCTGCGCGACCCCGCCGCCGCCGCCAAAGCCTGCCGCGCCTGAAGCGCCGGCGGCAGCCGCGCCCGGCCTTGAAGCCACCCGTTTCCAACCTCACCTGCAGAGCACCATGATCGACGTCACCATTGCGAACTTTGAAGAGGAAGTCGTTGCCGCTTCCATGACCCTCCCCGTGCTGATTGATTTCTGGGCGCCGTGGTGCGGCCCGTGCAAGTCGCTGGGGCCGGTTCTGGAAAAGGTCGAGGTCGAGTACGGCGGCCGCTTCAAGCTCGTCAAGATCGACTCCGACCAGGAGCAGCAGCTCGGCGCCGCGTTCGGTATTCGGAGCATTCCGACCTGCATTTTGATGATGAACGGCCAGCCCGTGGACGGCTTCACCGGCGCGCTGACTGAAGGCAAGGTCAAGGAATTTCTCGACAAGCATGTGCCGCCCGCCGAA
>NCGI01000043.1 GCA_002256925.1 Polaromonas sp. 28-63-22 | reverse complement strand
CATGGTGCAACCCGAGTACGCACTGACGTACTGCATGGCAGCCGATTCGGAAGCCGAAGCGGCAACGACGATGGTGAATTCCATCGCGCCGGCCTGCTCGAGCGAGCGCACGACGTTCTTGATCGACGAAGCTTTTTGGCCAATCGCGACATAGACGCAGTAAACGCCTTTGCCCTTCTGGTTGATGATGGCGTCGATGGCCACGGCGGTCTTGCCGGTCTGGCGGTCGCCGATGATCAATTCGCGCTGGCCACGGCCAACGGGAACCATCGAGTCAATCGACTTCAGGCCGGTCTGCAGGGGCTGGTCGACCGATTTACGGGCGATCACACCGGGCGCGACCTTCTCGATCACGTCGGTCATCTTGGCGTTGACGGGGCCCTTGCCATCAATCGGCTGACCCAGGGCATTGACCACGCGGCCAAGCAACTCGGGACCAACCGGCACTTCCAGAATACGGCCCGTACATTTGACTATGTCGCCTTCAGCCAGGTGTTCGTATTCACCCAAAATCACCGAGCCGACCGAGTCGCGCTCGAGGTTCAGCGCCAGACCGTACGTCGGTGTGCCGTCGGCGGTTGCCGGGAACTCCAGCATTTCGCCCTGCATCACGTCGGACAGGCCGTGGATGCGAACGATACCGTCGGTCACGGAAACCACGGTGCCCTGGTTGCGGATGTCGGCGCTGACGGTCAGGCCTTCGATCCGGCTCTTGATCAGTTCAGAAATTTCTGCGGGATTGAGTTGCATGACTCTTTCCTTCTTTCTTGGAAATAAGGGGAATACGTTGGCTGAAGACTTGTGACGACGCCGTGGCGCAGGGTCAAGCGATCAGCGCCACTTTCATTTGCTCTAAACGGGCCTTGACCGAGGTGTCCAGGACCTCGTCACCAACCACGACGCGCACACCGCCGATCAGTTCGGGCTCCAGTTCAACCCGGAGATTGAGCTGTCGGCCAAAACGCTTTTCAAGGGTGGCCGTCAGGTCGGCCAGCGCGGCAGGTTCGAGCGGAAAGGCGCTGTAGACGACTGCATCTGACGAGCCGCTTCGGGCGTTCTTGAGCGCGCGGAACTGGCTGGCGATTTCCGGCAACACGCTGATGCGCCCGTTGTCGATCACCGCGCGCAGGAAGTTCTTCGCAGCCTCAGGCAACGGCGTCCGCGCAACGCCTGAGACCACGTCGAACGTCTGCCGGGACGTCACGCCGGGATTGCCCGCGAACTGCTGCAACTGGACGTTTGACGCAATCGCGGCAAGCTCGTCGAGCCACACGGCAGCGCCGGCAAGGTCAGCCCCGGCGGCCTTGAACAGCGCTTCAGCATACGGACGGGCAATAGTGGCTAATTCGGCCATGATGATGCTCGCTTCAAGAATGTCAAAGTGGATCTCAAAGTTCGGTTTTCAGGCGGCCCAGCAAGTCAGCATGCACGCCGGCATTGACTTCCTTGCGCAAGATCTGCTCGGCGCCCTTGACGGCCAGCGCGGCAACCTGCTCGCGCAGCGTTTCGCGTGCCTTGACCGTTTGCTGCTCGGCTTCGACCTTGGCAGCCGCAATGATCTTGCTGCCTTCCTCGGTCGCACGGGCCTTGGCTTCTTCGATCATGGCTTGCGCACGACGCTCGGCTTCGGCCAGACGCACCGCAGACTCGTTGCGCGACTTGGCCAGCTCTTCTTCCACGCGCTTGTTGGCAACGGAAAGTTCAGACTTGGCTTTATCGGCAGCGGCCAGGCCGTCAGCGATCTTCCGGGCGCGCTCGTCAAGCGCGGCTGCAATCGGCGGCCACACGAATTTCATCGTGAACAGCACCAGAATCGCAAACACGACGAGCTGCGCAAAGAATGTGGAGTTGATACTCACAGCAGCACCTCTTTCAGGTTGATGTCTTGAAAGGCGGCGCTATTTACTTCAGCACAAACGGGTTGGCGAATGCAAACAGCATGGCGATACCCACACCAATCAGGAAAGCCGCGTCGATCAGACCGGCCAGCAAGAACATTTTGGTCTGCAGTTCGTTCATCAGCTCGGGCTGGCGTGCAGCGGCTTCGAGGTATTTGCTACCCATGATGCCAATGCCGATACATGCGCCAACAGCGCCCAGGCCAATGATGAGGCCAGCGGCCAAAGCGACGAAACCGAGAACTTGTTCCATTTGATGCTCCTATGGATTTAACGAACTAACAAAAAATAAAAAAACGAGAAGGAAAGGAAACTACAACTGCCCCGCTCTTTGGCGGCTCAATGGTGGTCATGGGCCTGGCCCACATACACCAGCGTCAGCATCATGAAAATAAACGCCTGCAGCGCAACAATCAGAATGTGAAAGATCGCCCAGCCGGTACCCGCCAGCACGTGGCCGATGAACAGGGACACGCCCGTGGCTGAACCGAAGCCGACGGCGCCCATCAAGGCGATCAGCATGAAGAGCAATTCACCCGCATACATGTTGCCGAACAACCGCAGGCCGTGCGAGACGGTCTTGGCGGCGAACTCGATCATCTGCATCAGGAAATTGACGGGGTACAAAAACCATTTGTCACCGAAGGGCGCCGAGAAAAGCTCATGCACCCAGCCGCCAAACCCCTTGATCTTGACGTTGTAGTAGAGGCAGACCAGCAAAACGCCGCAGGACATGCCCAGCGTCGCGGAAAGATCGGCCGTGGGAACGATGCGGAAATATTTGATGCTGTGCTCAACGCCCGTCCAGTAGAAAAGGCGCTCAAACAGATCGACCGGCAGGAAGTCCATCGAATTCATCAGGAAGATCCAGATGAATACGGTCAGCGCCAGCGGGCCGACCATCTTGCGCGATTCGGCGTTCTTGACGATGCCCTTGGCCTGGTTGTCGACCATTTCGAGCAGGATTTCAACGGCAGCCTGCATGCGGCCCGGAACGCCCGAATGCACGCGCTTGGCGACGCGCCACATCACGAAGGTACCAATCACGCCCAGGGTGATGGCCCAGAAAATCGTATCGATGTTGAAGTAGGAGAAATCGACGATGTTGGTCTGCTTGACATCGTGATTCTGCCAATGGGTCAGGTGGTGACCAATATAGTCACCAGCGGTCATGGGCTTTCCGGAAGATTCACTCATCTCTCAACTCTTGTATTTAGGCGAACGCTTAACTTTTTCGCTCGTAACTTTTCGGCCTGGCCCGGAGCAAAAGCACCAGCCAGACCACCTTCATCGTCACCACCAGGCCGACCAGCATGGCCGGCCAGCTCAAGCCGGGCACCCAGCGCGGGGCAGCAAACAACATGGCCACCGTCAGGCCAACCTTGACCATTTCCCACAAAAAAAATCCAGCCACCGCAGCGCCCGGATTCATCGAAGCCACCTTGCTGGTGAGGCCGCGCGCAAAAAGCGCACCCGGCAACACCACCGCCAGCGCACCATAAAGCGCCGACCAACCGACGCTGTAACTTGCGTTCAGCAGCCCGGCGACCAGCGCCAGAACCACACCCGCCGCCAGCTGCCCCGCCAGCACCTCCCACGGGGACACCGAAGGATTCGCGCGTCGAAGCGCGGCCGCTTCCTGCCGGGTCAAGGGCTTGAAGGATTCCTCCTCCAACGCCTCGGGCCCGGCCGGCCTGACCTGCGCCGGCTGAACCGCTTCCGGCTTGCCGTGCAGCTTGTCCTGATCCGGAAATTCAGACCGCTTCACCGAATGGGCTAGTGTGGACATTGGAAATTACGGCAGGGTTACAAGGCTGTTATCAGCAAAGCCTATGATTATACGTAGAAACCCGGCCGCGCCCTCAAAAGAAGCGCAAGAAACGCGCGGGCGTGCATGTTTCATCCTTGCCACAACAGAGCCGCAGGCCATGGTAGCGCGACAAAGCCGCCGTCCGGTCGTGCCGCGCGCCCTGGGCGTCGCGGAGTTTGCCGTTACCCTTGCCTGACTCGTCCCTCACCGTTTCCTCTCACGAAAGTCCTTGCATGTCCGCCCTCCTGAAATTTTTGCATATCGCCGCTGCCATCACCTGGCTGGGCGGCGTTGGCTTCATGCTCGCAGCCTTTCGACCAGCAGTCGGTGCGCTGCTGGCGCCGCCCCAGCGGCTGCCTCTCATTGTCCAGGTCATCAGCCGGTTTTTCGTGCTGGTCTGGATCGCCGTCGCCACCCTGCTGCTGACCGGCCTTGGCATGCTGCTGGCCGTGGGCATGAAAAATGCCCCGCTTGGCTGGCATGTGATGCTGGGTGTCGGCCTGCTGATGTTTGCGCTTTTTGGTCACCTGTACTTCGGCCCCTTTCGCCGCCTCAGGCTCGCCGTGCAGGCGGCTGACTGGCCCGAAGGCGGCCGGCGTGTCGGGCAGATTGCCACGCTCGCCACCGTCAACCTGGTGCTGGGCGCGATCGCGATTGCGGCGGTTATTGTCCTCGCCTGATCCGGCGCCGTGGCCGGGCCACCCTCGCGGGCAGCGAGCAGACCCCAGCCGGGACTTGAAAAGCGCCGATTTCAGTGCCATGTCATGTCAAGCCACCCCTGCTGCTGCGCGCCCGGACTGCCGTCAGGGGCACCCTCCTTTTGCACGCCCATGACACCGCCCAAAGAACCGCCGCCCTCCGCCGCCCACTGGACGGACCGTCTCAAACCCTCCATGCCGACGCGTGAAACGCTGACGGCCCACCCGTGGCTGCGCCCGGTGGCGCACCGGCTCGGCGACCCCAAGCTGTGGCACCTGCAGCACGAAGCCGTCGCCCGTGGCGTGGCTATCGGTATTTTCTGGGCCTTTGCCATTCCGGTGGCGCAATTCATCGTGGCAGCCGCCCACAGCGTCTGGTGGCGCGCGAACATTCCGGTGGCCGCCGGCGTGACGCTGATCACCAACCCCCTCACCATCGGTTTCTGGCTCTGGCTGGCCTACCAGCTCGGCAGTTTTCTGCTGGGTGCGCCGCCGCATGTACCGATGCCGGACGGCGCCGGCATGCTGGCCTGGCTGGCTTCCTACGGCGGCCCGGCCATCCTGGGCATGGGCATTTTTGCCGTCGCGGGTTCGGCCAGTGGTTACGTGCTGGTCAAACTCGCCTGGCGTGCACGCGTCTGGCTGAAACGCCGCTACCGGTAGAAAATACGCCGTGAGCGCGGCGGCGCGCAGCCTGTCGCCGTGCAGACCTTCCTTCCATTCGACCCTCCTTCGCCCATGACCAACTCCATCGATTCCGCCAGCGCGCTACCCGACACCCTGTGCTACCTGAACGGCGAATTCACCGCCCTGAAGGACGCGAAAATCAGCGTGATGGACCGTGGCTTCATCTTCGGCGACGGCGTCTATGAAGTGGTGCCGGCCTATGCCGGCAAGCTGTTCCGCTTTGCGCAGCACATGGCGCGGCTCGACCGCAGCCTCGCCGAGCTGCGCATCACGAACCCGCTGACACACCGCGCATGGCATGCACTCGCTACTAAACTAATAGCTGCTCGCGCAGACAGTGCAAGGGCTGCAGGCCAGTTAGATGCCGAAAAAGACCAGTTGATCTACATCCAGGTCACACGCGGCGTGGCCCCGCGCGACCATGCCATGCCGCCCGGGCTGCAGCCTACCGTGTTTGTGATGAGCAACGTGATGAAGCTGCCCGGCGCCGAACAGCGCGCGCGCGGCGTCGCCTGCGTCACGGCCGACGACTTCCGCTGGGAAAAAGCCCACATCAAAAGCACCAGCCTGCTCGGCGCAGTGTTTTCGCGGCAGATCAGCTTCGATGCCGGCGCGCTCGAAACCATCATGTTTCGCGGCGACTACCTCAGCGAGGCCGCCGCCAGCAATGTCTGGGTCATCACGGACGGCACCGTGATGGGGCCACCCCGGGACCAACTGGTGCTCGAAGGCATTCGCTACGGCCTGATCGAAGAGATCTGCCGCGCCGCCGGCATTGCGTTCGAGCTGCGCCGCATCACACGCGCCGAAGTGCGCGACGCCGACGAGCTGCTGCTGTCGTCCGCGACCAAAGAGGTGCTGCCCGTCACCCTGCTCGACGGCCAGCCGGTGGGCCACGGCGACAGCCAGGGCAAACCAGGCCCGATTTACACCCGCCTTTACGCCGGCTACCAGCAGGCCAAGGCCGCTGCAGAAAAGGAACTCGCCGCATGAACACCACGCCTGACCAGCCGACCCCGCCAGACACCGGGCCCGCCGCCGACCTCGCACCGCGCAAGGACTCGCTGATCGAATACCCGTCGCTGTTCCCGATCAAAGTCATGGGCACCAAGGTCGAGGGCCTGGTGCACGCCATCACCCAGATTGCGCACCAGTTCGACCCTGCGTTTGATGCCAGCACCATCGAACTGCGGGAAAGCAAGGGCGGCAAATACCTCGGCGTCACCATCACCGTCATGGCCACCAGCCGCGAGCAGCTCGACGAGCTGTACCGCACGCTCAGCACGCATCCGATGGTGAAAGTCGTTCTTTAGACGAAAACGCTGCGTCCTATGGAAGAAATTCGCTACTTTCTTTCATAGGTCGCTTTGGCGGCTCCCTGGTGAAAGAAGTAGTCACCAAAATCAAGTCGTTGCGCTCGGTTCAGTTCTATACAATCATCCATCCCAAGGGTGGATAATAATTTGAAGATCGCATTTCTCAGCGCCAAAGACAAAGAGTTTTTCGGGAGCTCGAAACAAGTCGCCAAGGCACATGGCTCCGAAAACGCCAAAAAGCTCAGCCGCCGACTGGATGACCTCGACGCTGCGCAGTCCATGGACGACATGCGCGGCCTGCCGGGCCATTGGGAAGAACTAAAAAACGATCGTACTGGACAGTTCTCGGTGCGCTTACACGGCGGCCTGCGGCTCATTGTGAAACCGCAAAAGCTGCCTCCGCCCGCCAAACCCGATGGTGGCCTTGACTGGCCCGCCATCGACAGCATTTATATCGTTGAAATGGTGGACTACCATGACTGAACAAAATTTGAGCTACCGCCCTGCAGAAGTTTCACCGCCAGGCGAAACGTTAGCCGAGCTGATTGAAGAGCGCGGCATCGCACAGGCCGAACTGGCCCGCCGGATGGGCCGGCCCATCAACGCCGTCAATGAGATGGTGCTCGGTACCAAGGAAATTACGGAAGACACAGCTTTAGAACTCGAACGTGTCCTGGGTACTCCCGCGCATTTTTGGCTCGCCCGCGAATCCCGGTACCGTGAATACATGGCCAGGTTGCGTGATGCCGGCCGAGCAGAAAGCCGGCTCGACTGGCTCAGCAAGTTTCCGATCAAGCAATTGCAAGATGCCGGGCATTTGCCTGCAGGACGTCTGACCGAATCATTCAAGGCGTCGTTGATTGAGCCGGCTCTTTGCTTCTTCGGTGTTGCATCGCCGGAAGGTTGGCACGGACAGTACGACCGCGTACAAGCCGCCTTCCGCCGCGCCAATCCCGCCAAGCAAACTGACAACGCCGCCATCACCGCCTGGCTGCGTCTGGGTGAACTGCAAGCCTTGAAAGCAGATATACCTGCCTTTAGCGCCGAGAAGTTGCAAGCCAGCATTGCAGACCTTCGTTCGTTCAGCACCCGGCCAGCGGCAGAGATAGGCACCGGTTTACAAACACGGTGCGCTGAGGCTGGGGTGGTGTTGGCTTTTGTGCCGTCCTTCCCGCGCACCCATGTCAGCGGCGTTGCGCGTTGGCTGGGTGATCGCCCGCTGATACAGCTGTCACTGCTGGGCAAATGGAACGATATTTTCTGGTTCAGTTTTTTCCATGAAATCGCCCATATCCTCAAACATCCCAAAAAAGCGGTGTTTCTGGACGACGCCAGTTCAAGCTCGACGGCAGAGAGCAAAGAAGAAAAAGAGGCAGACCAGTTTGCGGCTGACATACTGATTCCATCCGCTGACCGCAAACGCCTCGGTCAGATTGACCTTACCGTTACTGGGGTGCGTAAATTTGCGAAAGAGGTCGATATTCACCCCGGTATCGTGACCGGTTGCCTGCAGCACATGGGACTGGTTGCGTGGGCCAGCCCCATGAACCAGCTGAAAGACCGTTATCAAATCGCCGCGAAGTAGGCGCCCCCATGCCGACCCTCGACTGGCTCAACCGCGCAAGCGCCTTCACCACTGCGGCCCGCGTGCCCTACCGGCTGCTGGAGCAGGTATCGGTGCATACGCCGACGGCCGCCGCCTCCGCTCCTGCTCCCTCGCCCCTTTGGGGAGAGGGCGGGGGTGAGGGGCTGCACCCGAATGCGAACCCGAATTCAAACTTCAGCCACGACAACCTGCTGATCCAGGGTGACAACCTCGAAGCCCTCAAGGCCCTGCTGCCGTTTTACCGCGGCCAGGTCAAATGCATCTTCATCGACCCGCCCTACAACACCCAAAGCGCGTTCGAGCATTACGACGACAACCTCGAACACGCCCAGTGGCTGAGCATGATGCTGCCGCGCCTGCAGCTGTTGCGCGAACTCTTGAGAGAAGACGGCTCAATCTGGGTGACGATTGACGACAACGAGGGGCATTACCTCAAGGTGTTGATGGATGAGGTGTTTGGGCGGGGGAATTTTGTGGCGACCTTTATCTGGCAAAAGGTCGATAGCCCAAACGACAACAAGCCTGCGATTACTCCTGATCACGAGTTTCTACTGAGCTATGCGCGCAATTTGGAAGCAGCCACTTTCAAAAAGAAGAAAGCAGAGTCACTTATAGAAGCGTATGGGACGGTTGATGAGCAAGGGCATCGATGTCGTGATCGCCTACTCAAGAAAAATGGGAAGAACAGCCTTCGCAGTGACCGCCCGTCTATGTATTTCAAACTCGATGCGCCGGACGGCACGTCAGTGTGGCCAACACATGATGATGGCCGCGAGGCTCGATGGTCCCACAGCCCGCGCGGCATCGAAGAAGCGCGTAGTGAAGGTCGCCTCATGTGGAAGCAAAGACAGCGAGATGGTGCGGCAGTTTGGGTCCCTTACATACGCGAGTTCGCGCCTGCAGTTCCAGTGCGACCGCATCCAACAATCCTTCTAGACGTTAAAACCAGTCGGCAAGCGAAAGCCCACCAACGGGAGCTACTCCCCAACGCCGAGCAATTCGACACCGTGAAACCCGAACACCTGCTGGAAAGGGTGCTGGAAATCGCCACCAACGAAAACGACCTCATCCTCGACAGCTTCCTCGGCTCAGGCACCACCGCCGCAGTCGCCCACAAAATGGGCCGTCGCTGGATCGGCATCGAGATGGGCGAGCACGCCGCCACCCACTGCCTGCCGCGCCTGCAGAAAGTCATTGACGGCGAGCAGGGCGGCATCAGCAAGGCCGTGAACTGGCAGGGCGGCGGCGGTTTTCGCTTCATGCGGCTGGGCGAAGCGGTGTTTGACGAGGCCGGCCGCATCAACCCCGCCGTGCGCTTCGCCACCCTCGCCGCCTTTGTCTGGCAGCAGGAAACCGGCACCGCTTTCGACGCGCTAGAGGCCACACCCGGCACGCCTTACCTCGGCACCCACTATGAATTTAATAGCTGCTCGCGCACGTCTTTATTGGGCGAGGAGCCGATTTCATTCATAAAAACACCCAAATTCGCGGCCTACCTGCTGTTCAACGGCATTTTGAAAGACAAACGCCCCGCCAGCGGCAACGTACTCACGCAAGCCGTACTCGACGCCCTGCTGGCCCTGCACGCCACCACGCCCGAGCCCGCGGCGCCGCTACTGGTCTACGGCGAAGCCTGCCGCCTGGGAGCGGAGCGCTTGAAGCTGGCGAATATGACTTTTAAGCACATTCCTTATGACGTGAGGGCTCGGTGATGATTACAAGCATGACGGCCGCTGAGTTGCAGGCCTTTCTTAAAGCGAGGTTCCCCAAAGAGAATGAACGTTGTGAGTGGAAAGAATGGCGCAGCCTGAAGTCATATATCTCAGGGCGCAAGGGCGAAGACCTTGTTTCATACATCTCAGCACTGGCCAACATGGATGGCGGCTGCATCGTCATCGGCGTGCAGGACAAAACGCTGGCGGTAACGGGCATTCAGGACTTTGCGGACTATTCCGTAGAGGACGTCAGCCACCGGATTCTGGGCAAAACGCCTGGCCTCCCGTCTGTCGGGCTTCGCGTTGAGGCGTTACACGCCAGCGACACCGACGCCACGGTGTGGCTGGTGCATGTGCCGCGCCATGCCCCCCGCCAGCCCGTGCAGGCACACGACAAGGCCTGGCAGCGCGACGGCGAAAGTCTGGTGGAGCTGCGCCCAGACCGGTTGCACAACATCCTGACAGAAATGATTGCCGGCCAGGACTGGAGCGCCGGTCTGGTGCCAGGCGCGACGGTGGCTGACCTAGATCCCGTTGCTGTTGCTAAGGCACGCGAGAAGTTTGCGGCCAAACATAGCCAAGAGCATTGGGCGGCAGAGATTGCCAGTTGGAGCACCGAAGAATTCCTCAACCGCGCCAAGATCACTTTGCACGGCCAGATCACACGCGCGGCCCTGCTGCTGCTAGGCTTTCCGGAGAGCGTAGGGCTGCTGCCCAACAGCACCGCAGAGATCACCTGGAAAGTTCCGGACGAGCGCATTGCCAAACACTTTGGCCCGCCGTTCATGCTCACCACCACAGACGTCGGGCAACACATCCGCAACCCCAATATCAAGCTGTTCCCGGCCACCGAATTGCTGGCGATCGAGCTGCCGCGCTACGACATGAAGGTCGTCCTTGAAGGACTGCACAACTGTGTGGCACACCAGGACTACGAGCAGGCCGGGCGAATTGTGGTGCTGGAGACCATGGGGCGACTGCAACTAAGCAATCCGGGCAGCTTCGTCGATGGTCAACCCGAAGACTATTTCACCGGCGAACGCACGCCGAGCATTTACCGCAACCCCTGGCTGGCACAGGCGATGAACAACATTGGCATGATCGACAAAGGCGGCTACGGGATTCGCGATATGGTCGCCAGCCAGCGCAAGCGTTATTTGCCGCTGCCAGATTACGAAGACTCGACGATGGGCCGGACCGTCTTCAACATTTACGGCCAGGTTATCGACGAAAACTACAGCAAGCTGTTGATCGAACGCGCCGACCTGCCGCTGGAACAAGTAGTCTGGCTAGACCGGGTGCAGAAAAAACATCAAATTGCAGACGTGCAGTCTGCTGTGCTGCGCAAGGCCAAGCTGATTGAGGGTCGTAAACCCAACTTCTTTGTGTCAGCCAAAATTGCCGATGCCACCAACACCCGCCCTGAGTACACCCGCAACAAGGGATTGGATGATCATTACTACAAAACCTTTGTGCTCAAGCACATTCGGAAGTTCAGGTCAGTACCTGCATCGGAGGTCCGGGCGCTCTTGCTTGACAAACTACCGAACTCGCTCACTGAGCGACAAAAACTGGCCAAAGTGAAAAACTTGCTGACGGCATTGCGTATGACCGGCTTGGACGGTCAGAAGATTGTCGCGACAAGTCCCGGAAAAGGTGCGAAATGGTCAATTTTGAAGTCCTGAGTTTTCGGTTAGGCCTGCCTAATTTTTCGCGTTTTATCCTAAAAATTAACCGAAAAATTAGCCAATAGCTAACTTATTTTCAATCAAATCAATAGGTTAGCCATTTTTTAACCCGTGCAAATTAGTTTGCGATAACCCTATTCCGCCAAACAAATGACCCTCCTCACCCTCAAGTCCTACCAGCAAGCCGCCCTGGACGCGCTGCGGGCCTTCGCTAGAGCAGCCCAGCTCAAAGGCCCGGCACTGGCTTTTGGCGAACAGGTGGGGCGGCCCTACAACCCGGACCCGTTTGGCGAGGTGCCTTGCATTTGCCTGCGCATTCCCACGGGCGGCGGCAAAACGCTGATGGCGGCGCATGCGGTCAATGTGCTGGCCGAGGAATGGCGCGCCTCCGATGCGCCGGTGGCGGTGTGGCTGGTGCCCAGCGACACGATTCGCAGCCAGACACTCAAGGCGCTGCAGACCACGGGTCACCCTTACCGCGAGGCGCTGGAGGCCAACTACGGCGCAGGCGTGCGGGTCTGCGTGCTGGAAGACCTGGGCAACATTGCGCCGCCGGACTGGGGCCAGCGCGCCGTGGTCGTCGTCGCCACGATTCAGAGCTTTCGGGTTGACGACACCGACAAACGCCATGTGTACAGCTTTTCGGAAAGCTTTGAGCGGCATTTCAAGAGCGCGGGCGAAGACCGTTTGCGGGTGCTGCGCGACTTGCCCGACTCGCTGGTCACAGCTGAAGAAGCTGGAAACGACAAAACCGGCGTGTTGCCAGGATTCATCGGCCAGCCGCGCTGGAGCCTGGCGAACTGGCTGGCGCTGCACGAGCCGCTCTTGATCGTTGACGAGGCGCACAACACCAAAACCGACAAGAGCTTTACGGCCCTCAAGCGGCTGAACCCGAGCGCGATTCTGGAGCTGACGGCCACCCCCATCCCCAGCAAAACCAATGTGCTGTACCACGTCAGCGCGCAGGAACTGGCGGCGGAAAGCATGATCAAGCTGCCGATTGCCCTTAGCGAGCACCCGCAGGGCTGGCAGCAAGCGGTGTTCGCTGCCGTGCAAACCCAGCGTGCGCTGGAAGGCGAGGCGTTGAAGGACGAGGCGGCCGGCAATGGTTACGTGCGGCCGATTGTGTTGTTTCAGGCGCAAAACGAGAACGACGAGGTGCCGCCGGAAGGGCTGCGCAAACACCTTGAGGACGAGCTGCACATCCCCCAAGCGCAGATCAAGGTAGCCACCGGCGACACGCGGGAACTGGAGGGTTTGGACCTGGCCTCACGCGACTGCCCGGTGCGCTTTGTCATCACCGTGCAGGCGCTACGTGAGGGCTGGGACTGCCCATTTGCCTATGTGCTGTGCTCGCTACAAAAGTTATCGAGCGCGACGGCGGTCGAGCAGTTGCTGGGCCGCGTGCTGCGCATGCCTTACGCCAGCCCGCGCGGGCGTGAAGCGCTGAACCGGGCCTATGCCCATGTCTGTGAGGCGAAGTTTTCAACGGCAGCGCACGAGCTGGCCGACCGGCTGATCAACCACATGGGCTTTGAGGCGCTGGATGTGGCGTCGATGGTGGTGCAGCAGTCCCTACTGCCTCTTTTTGAAGCGCTTTTTGAATCAAATAAGCCTCTAACCCATGTATTACCAGCGCCGGTAGCTACTGATTTCGTAGCAACTTCGCCGTCACCCGAGCTGCAGGCGGCCGCTGGCGTGATGGTGGCCACCATGGCTGGCGAGCAAAAAGTGGTGGTGACCGGCCACATCAACCCCGATCTGGAGGCGCTGCTGCTGGCGCAGGTGCGCGGTCCCAAAAAGCAGGAACAGGTGCAGGCCAAGGTGGCGCAGCACAACGCGCTGGTGGCCGCGCAAAGCGCGCCGGCATCGCGCGGCGAACGCTTTGCGCCGATTCCCACCCTGGGCTACCGCACTACACCGCAGGGCCAGCTCTGGCCGCTGGAACGCGAAGCGGTGCTTGAAGCTGTGGATCTGGATTTGCTGACCCCCGAGGCTGTACAACTACCCGGTTTTCAGGTGGTCGAGCAGTCGAATACTTTTGAAATCTATCTGAAGGATGCACGCGTCAACCTGCGCGCCGCAGACGCCAGCCAGATTGCTTTCGACTACGGCTCCAGCACCATCACGGCCGATGACCTGGTGCGATGGCTGGACCAGTCGCTGTTTCAAAAACTGCCGGACTTCACTCAGGGTCAGCGCAGCGCCTACTTTGCGGCGGTGGTCAGCCATTTGATTCATGAAAAAGGCATTGCGCTGGTGACGCTGGCCAGAGCGCGCTTCAAGCTGGCTCAAGACATTGAGGCCAGGGTTGGCGACCTGAAAGACCAAGCGGCCAAAACCCAATTCAGGCAACTGGTGCTGGAACAAGTTTGGGCGATTGAGCCCGACTGGAGCCGCCCGCTTGTGTTCGAGGCTAATCGCTACCCTGTGCCGGCCGGTTCGCGCTATGGCGGCCGTTACCAATTCAACAAACACTTCTACCCGGTGCAGGCTGACCTAAAGGACGGCGGCGAAGAGTTTTTGTGCGCCCAGTTGCTCGATAACCATCAAGCGGTCAAGCACTGGGTGCGCAACCTCACCACGGCACCGTGCGGCTTTGCTCTGGCAACGTCTAAAGGCCGGTTTTTCCCGGACTTTGTGGCCGAGCTGCTGGACGGGCGCGTCGCCGTGGTGGAGTACAAGGGTGCGCACCTGCTCAATGACCCTTATGAGATTGAAAAGCGGCAAATCGGCGAATTGTGGGCACGCAAGAGTGGCGGTAAATGCCTCTTTGGGCAAATCGCCAAGGAACGCGCCGGTGTCGCAATGTCCGGGCAACTGGACGCATTGCTTGCATGAGCATCGAAGTTCGCCAGCTCGGCCTCGTTGACTACCTGCCCACCTGGGCCGCCATGAAGGCCTTCACGGCCTCGCGTCGCCAGCCAGTGCCTGATATCGCCCCTGCCGCACCCGATGCCGAAATTTCAAGCCAGATCGGGCTGCGGCCCATGCAATACCTGCGCGACCAGCTATGGATTTGTGAGCATCCGGCGATCTACACGCAGGGGCTGGCGGGTAAGCCCGAGCATGTGCTGAATCCCGGCAGCATCCCGGTGGTGCAGACCGACCGGGGTGGCCAGGTCACGTTTCACGGGCCGGGCCAGGTCGTGGCGTATCCGCTGATCGATCTTCAGCGCGCCGGTTACTACGTCAAGGAATACGTGTACCGGATTGAAGAGGCGGTGATCCGCACGCTGGGGCATTTCGGTGTCACCGGCCATCGCGTGGCCGGCTCGCCGGGCATTTACGTGCGGCTGGGCGATCCGGCGTCGCATGCCGCGTTGAGCGGTCCGGTGCATCCATCCGAGCCGTTTCGCGGCCTGGGCAAGATCGCCGCGCTTGGCATCAAGGTCAGCCGCCACTGCACTTACCACGGTGTGGCCCTGAATGTGGCGATGGACCTGGAGCCGTTTTCGCGCATCAACCCCTGTGGTTATTCAGGGCTGGTAACAACGGACCTTTCTACAATCGGCGTATCGGCAAGCTGGCAGGAAGCCGCAGACGTGCTGGGCCACAAGCTCGCCACCTGCCTGGCACCCTGACCGCCCGTCTCCAACCCAGGCACACCATGAGCACCTCCGAAACCATCCCTGGCACCGACAACCCGGTGGTCCGCGACATCCAGACCCTGGAAAACTACAACCCGCTGGCCAAGCAAAAGGCCGCCGCCAAGCTGTCGCGCATTCCGGTCAAGGTCGAGCAGGCGCCGCTGCTGAAAAAGCCCGACTGGATTCGCGTCAGGGCTGGCAGCCCGACCACGCGTTTTTACGAGATCAAGCAGATCCTGCGCGAAAACAAGCTCAACACGGTGTGCGAAGAAGCCAGCTGCCCGAACATCGGCGAGTGTTTTGGCAAAGGCACGGCCACTTTCATGATCATGGGCGACAAATGCACGCGGCGCTGCCCGTTTTGCGATGTCGGCCATGGCCGGCCCGATCCGCTCGATGTCAACGAACCGCTCAATCTGGCCAAAACCATTGCCGCCCTGAAGCTCAAGTACGTGGTGATCACCAGCGTAGACCGTGACGACCTGCGCGACGGCGGCAGCGGCCATTTTGTGGAATGCATCCAGAAGATTCGCGAACTGTCACCCGGCACCACGATTGAAATCCTGGTGCCCGACTTCCGCGGCCGCGACGACCGCGCGCTGGAGATTCTGAAAGCCGCGCCGCCCGACGTGATGAACCACAACCTGGAAACCACCGCGCGGCTCTACAAGGAAGCGCGCCCCGGTAGCGACTATCAATTCAGTCTCAATCTGCTGAAAAAATTCAAGGCACTGCACCCCGGCGTGCCGACCAAAAGCGGCATCATGGTCGGCCTGGGCGAAACGGACGAGGAAATCTTGCAGGTCATGCGCGACATGCGCGCGCACGGCATCGACATGCTGACCATCGGCCAGTACCTCGCGCCGTCGATGAGCCACCTGCCGGTGCGCCGGTACGTGCATCCCGACACCTTCAAGATGTTTGAAGCCGAGGCCTACCGAATGGGTTTCACGCACGCCGCCGTGGGCGCGATGGTGCGCAGCAGTTACCACGCCGATGAACAGGCGCATGCGGCCGGCGTGGCGGAAAAGGCAGCGGGGCTTGCCCCTTCCAGGTGAGTACCTCCGCATTTCTGCTGGATCCGCAGTCGCTTGAAAAACAGGTACCGGCGGCCACTTTTGCGCGCGGGCTGGAGGTTTTGCGGAGCCAATTGGTCCTTGACTGCTCACTGACGGGTGCGGGCAGCCACGAATGGCACATTGAGGGCGCCGTACGGGGCAGCAAAAACGAAGTCTACGACCTGGCCGTCACGCTTGAAGTGTCGGACCTGGGTCAGATTACTTATTTCAGCGCCCACTGCAATTGCCCCGTGGGGCGCAACTGCAAACACAGCGTGGCCTTGACGTTGCGTGCCGCCTACAAGTCAGGCGGCGTTCACAAGGGAATCACAAATGGCGCGTCAAGCGACCGCGATGCCCTGGGCGCCCAAGGCCATACCAGGCCCCGACCGGTGGTACTCAGCCCCGCCGAAGCACAAGCCCACAAAGAAGCGCAAGAACAAGCCCGTCTTGAACGCGAGCGCCAGCAGGCGCAGCAAAAAGTCACCCAGTGGCTGGACCTGTTTGGCGACGCTGCGACACCCGACGTGCCGGCCGAGGGCGATGACCCGTCTGCACCACCCGATGCAGCCGAGCATGTCGTTTTTACGCTGAGCCTGGCCATGACGGGCGCGCATCGCGTGTTGCAACTCGGCTTCGGATTGACGCGGCGTTTGAAAAACGGCGGTTGGGCCAAGCTGAAGCAGCCCCGCCTGCTCGGCGAGCACAACGCGACCCCGGAAGACATCGAGATTGTTCGCTTGATCGAAAGCCTCGCCGCCCGAACCTACAGCTATCCGTATTCCAGCAGCCAGGGTCTGATCGCCGGCCCGACGGGCCTGCTGGCGGTGCAACTGGCTTCCAGCACCGGCAAACTGTTTTCAACCACCGCCGAGCGCGTACCCGGTCGTGGCCTCTCATGGGGACCGGCCCAGCCACTGGCGTGGCGCTGGAGCGAGCTCAAGCCGGCTGGCGCATCGCGGGCGGCCATCGAGAAAAAGGCGCGTGCAGCGGGCGTGAGACTCAAAGCGCCACCGGCACCGGAGCCGATGTGGACGCTGACGCCGCAACTGCCCAATGAAACCCTCGGCGCACAGTGCTTTGCCAACTCTCCACCGCTGTACCTGCATGCCAGCGCCGGCTTGTGCGGGCCGCTTGAAATGCCGGGTGTCAGCGCCGAACACCTGCAGCTGTTGTTGAAAGCGCCGCCAATTCCTCAATCTGCTTTTTCCCTGCACGAGACCACTTTCCTGCGGCGTCTGGCCGGCCTGCCACTGCCGCCCGTGATGATGGCGCCGGAGCGGGTGGAAGGCCTTGTGCCCACGGCACATCTGCATGTCACAGCCGTGGCGGCCGAAGACCAGGCCCGGCTCGGCCTGCTGCGCGCCACGCTGCATTTTGACTATGCCGGTTTGCGTCACTACGCGCTGCATGACCGTAACCCGGTGCTGATGGAGCAAGCCGCCGGCGCAGCGGGCGACGCGCGGGCGATCAGGCGCATTCAGCTGTTTCGTAACCTGCCGGCAGAGCATGGCGCGCATCACTTGCTGCGCGGCCTCGGGCTGGCCGGTGACACCGCAGGCCAGTTCTACCGACCCTTGGCGTCTGCCGCCGCGCAGCACTTTTGGCTGCAAGGGCTGGATGACGATTTCGCGGCCCTGCGCGAAGCCGGTTTTGTGGTGACGGCGGATCTCAACCTGGCCGGCTGGATCACCCGTGCCGACGACCTGACGGTGGAGCTGTCAGCCCACGGCTACGGGTCGGCTAATGCCGGTGCAGGCACAGCGGGTCGGGGCGACGACAGCCATTCGCCCTGGTTTGACCTGTCACTGGGCATGTTGATCGACGGCCAGCGACGCAACATTCTTCCCATGCTGCCCGAACTTCTTGCGCAACTGGGCGCGGCAAGCGACCCCTCGCTGCAGTTGCCCTCGTACGTTTACGTCAGGCAAAACGACGGCAGCTACCTGCGCCTGCCCACGGAGCCCCTGCGTCCGTGGCTGCAGGCCTTGCTGGACCTGGTGAGCGAGCGCAGTACCTCGCATGGCAATGATTTCAAAGGCGATGCCCTGCGCCTGTCGCGCCTGGAGGCGCTGCGGGTCGGCGCTGCGCTTGGCGCTGGCACGCCGTGGCAAGGCGCAGACAGGCTGCGACAGCTGGTCGGCCAGCTGGCAGGGCACAGCACACTGCCCGAAGTGGCTGCGCCACCGGGGTTGATGGCCGATTTGCGGCCTTACCAGTTACAAGGCCTCGCATGGCTGCAGTTTTTGCGCACCCACGGCCTGGCGGGCATTCTGGCCGACGACATGGGGCTGGGCAAAACGGTCCAGACGCTGGCCCACATTCTGGTTGAAAAGCAGGCGGGGCGCCTCGACCTGCCGGTACTCATCATTGCGCCGGTCAGCCTGATGGGCAACTGGCGCAAGGAGGCGGAGCGTTTCGCGCCGGGGCTGGGCACGCTGGTGCTGCACGGCAAAGACCGCCATGCACTGGCCGCCACGACGGCACAGCACGACCTCGTGATTGCGCCCTATTCGCTGCTTCAGCGAGACCGCGAGCGCTGGGCAGGCCAGGCCTGGCACCTGGTGGTGCTGGACGAAGCGCAAAACATCAAAAATGCCAACAGCCACACGGCGCAAATCGTGAGCGAGTTGAATACCCGCCACCGCCTCTGCCTGTCGGGTACGCCGATGGAAAACCACCTCGGCGAATTGTGGAGCCTGTTTCACTTCTTGATGCCCGGCTTTTTGGGCAGCCAGGCCCGCTTCAGATCCCTGTACCGCACGCCGATCGAAAAGCACGGCGACACCGAGCGGGCCGACCAGCTTCGCCGCCGGGTGACGCCCTTCATGCTACGCCGTCATAAACGGGATGTGGCCTCTGATTTACCTGAAAAACAGGTGACTATTTCGAGCGTCGAGCTGGGTGACCAGCAGGCCGATTTGTACGAAACCATACGCCTGACGACCGAAAAAACGGTGCGTGACGCGCTCAGCAACAAGGGCCTGGCCAAATCGCAAATCCAGATTCTGGATGCCCTGCTCAAACTGCGCCAGATCTGCTGCGACCCGCGTCTGGTGCCGGTGCCTGCAGCCCAAAAAATCAAGCAGTCTGCCAAGCTGGAGCTGCTGATGGAATTGCTGCCCGAGTTGCTCGCCGAGGGACGCAAGGTGCTGCTTTTCTCGCAGTTCACCAGCATGCTGGCGTTGATCGAGGAATCGCTCCAGAAGCGCGGCATCCCCTGGGTGAAGCTGACCGGGCAGTCGCAAAAGCGAGACCAGATCATCGAACGCTTTACCTCGGGCGCAGTACCGCTGTTTTTAATCAGCCTCAAAGCCGGCGGGGTCGGCCTGAACCTGACCGAAGCTGACACCGTGATCCACTACGACCCGTGGTGGAATCCCGCTGTAGAAACCCAGGCCACCGACAGAGCCCATCGCATCGGCCAAACTCAGCGCGTGATGGTCTACAAACTGGTGGCACAAGGCACGATTGAAGAACGCATCCTGGCGCTGCAGGAACGCAAGGCAGCACTCGCAGAAAGCATGTACAGCGGCGCCGCCGGGCGCAAAGAGGCGCTTTTCACTGAAGGGGATCTGGCTACGCTGCTGCTGCCCCTGGGAAGCTGAAAGTATGTGCCGGACCGGCCAGGCCCTTCGAAAGCCTGAATCGAACACTGCGACCACAAACTTGCAACCGCACGCGGCGACAGGCTTGGGCCGCCACAGTTCCTAGTCCCGGTGCCGGTCGTTCGGCCGGCGGTCGTCGCGATTGCGCACGCCGTCGCCGTCGCGGTCACGCTCGTGTCCACGGTCATGGTTGCGGTAGCCCGGGCCGTTGTTGTAGGGCACGGGGTAGGCCACGCAACCGGCAAGGCCGGCGAGGGCCAGCAGGGCAATAGCGATCTTGGTCATGGGTGCTCCTGGAATAGTCTTCAATGGTGAATCGGCAGCCCCATTAAACCTTCACCCCGGGGAGGCGCAGGTGTCTGGCTTCACGCAGGGCGGTGAAGCTGGTGAGCAGATGTACGGGCCAGCACGCCGGCCCGCAGCGTCCAACCCGACGTGAAAGCCCACTTTTACAGGTCAAACAGGCCTGCAGCCCTTATGAAACCTGCGCGGGCAGCTATAAAAACAGTAGCGACCCGGCGGTGCCTGCGACGCTGGCGCGGCACGGCGGTCGCCGGGGCGCCCGGGCTTACACGCTGTCGGCGACGCCGTGGCGCTGCAGGCGTGCCAGGGCCACGATGGTCTCTGGACCGCGCCTGAGCAGGTCGGCCGGTTTGGACAGCATGCTCCGTGGCGGCGGTGCGGCCGGGCCTTTTTCGGCCACCGACAGTTCGTTTTCCAGCCAGACGACGCGCTGCGCGTACATCGCCGCCAGCGCGGCATGGTGTTCGGCGGCGGTCTGGTGGTCGATGCGGGCGATGTTCGCCTGCTGCAGGTACTCCCGGGCCTTGCGGAGATGCGCATCAGCACGCGTTTGAAAAATGTCGAATCGCATGGTTTGCCCCTTCATAAAAACAGCAGTTGAAAGAAACTGTGTGAATTGAAACAGAGTGGCGCGCCAGCGTCATTCCCGCTTGCAGCGACCTGCGCACAGAAAATCTCCAGTCAGCGTGTAGGACGGCAGCGCATGACGGCGCGCCGGAACACGGCGCTGTGGCTTTCTGGCCACGAAGGGGCGCTTGGTTCACACGGCCTGCCGCGCTCACTTCAAGCGCAAAATCACGGCTCAGCTCAGTATCCACCTGCGCCAGCAGCTATCGTTTCAGTAGCGTTCAGGTGGCATGAATCAGTGCTGCCGGGTCGTCGCTGGCGAGCACCTGCTGTGCCCAAGGGGCGAGCTTGCCCGCGTCGGCGCGCAGCACCTGCTGCTTGACGGCCAGGATTTGCGACGGGTGCATGGAAAAGCTGCGCAGCCCCAGTCCCAGCAGCAGGCGCGTCATCGTCACATCGCCGGCCATCTCGCCGCAGACGCTGACGCCCTTGCCCTGGGCGTTGCAGGCGGCGATGGTGTCGGCGATCAGGCGCAACACGGCGGGGTGACACGGGTCATACAGATGCGCCACCGCTTCATCGGCCCGGTCAATCGCCAGCGTGTACTGGATCAGGTCGTTGGTGCCGATGGACAGGAAATCGAAGTACTTCAGGAACAGATTGAGCGTGAGCGCGGCGGCGGGAATTTCAATCATCGCGCCCAGGCGTACCGGGCCGTAGGCGATGCCCTTGTTGTCGAGCGTCGCGCGGGCATGGTCGATCAGCGACAGAGTCTGGCGGATCTCGCTGGCCTGCGACAGCATCGGCACCAGCAAATTCACCGGGCCATGCGCGGCGGCACGCAAAATGGCGCGCAGCTGCGTCAAAAACATCGGCGGGTCGGCCAGGCTCCAGCGGATCGCGCGCAGCCCCAGCGCAGGGTTGAGCTGGCCGTCCTGCGCCTTGTCAGCGAGGCGGTCGAGCGGCTTGTCGGAGCCGATATCGACGGTGCGGATGGTGACCGGCATGCCCTGCATGCCTTCAATGGCGGCGCTGTAGGCGGTGTACTGCTCCTGCTCGCCAGGCAGCTTGTCCTGCCCTTTGGCATCGCGCCCCATGAACAGGAATTCGCTGCGGAACAGGCCCACGCCGACCGCGCCCGCCTTCACCGCGCCCGCCGTGTCGCCCGGCAACTCGATGTTGGCCAGCAGCTCGACGCGCTGCCCGTCCATCGTCAGCGCGGGCCGGTGGCGCAGGCGGTTGAGCCGCTCGCGCTCCAGCTCGACCTGACGCTGCTTGAAGCCGTATTCGGCCAGGATGATGGGCGACGGGTCCACGATCAGGATGCCGGCGTCGCCGTCGATGATGACCCAGTCGTCCTGCTCGATCAGCTGGCTGGCGCTGCGCGCGCCGACCACGGCCGGAATGTCCAGGCTGCGCGCGACGATGGCGGTGTGCGATGTCTTGCCGCCCACGTCGGTCGCAAAGCCGGCAAACAGGCTCTGCTTGAACTGCAGCATGTCGGCCGGCGAAATGTCATGGGCAATCAGCACCAGCGGCACGTCCATCGTGTCGTCGAGCAGCAGTTCCTGCTGTTGCCTGCGGCCGACGCCGGTCAGGCGCGCGGGAAGCACCGGCGACGCAGCGCCTTTCATGGAACGCAGCATGCGCTCGACCACCTGCTCCAGGTCGGCCTTGCGTTCGCGCAGGTATTCGTCTTCCATGTCGTCAAACTGGCGCGCAATGATTTCGTACTGCGTGGTCAGCGCCCATTCGGCGTTGTAGTGGCGGTCATGGATCCAGTGCTTGACGCCGCTGATCAGCTGCTCGTCCTGCAGCAGCATCAGGTGAACGTCGAGCAGGGCCGCGATTTCATGCGGCGCGTCTTTCGGCAGATCGCGCTGCAGGCGGGTGATCTCGTCGGTGACGGCATCACGCGCCACACGAATGCGCTGCACTTCCTCCAGCGTTTTTTCAGCGTCGATGAAGTAATGCGCCACATCGGCGCGGCTCGAAGCCACCAGCACGGCGCGGCCAATGGCAATACCGCGCGAGACGGCCAGGCCGTGGACGGAAAAAGTCAAGCGAGCACTCCTCGCACGAAGACATCTCCAACCCAGTCCGAGACGCGGAACCGGCTTTGCCGGGCCGCAGGCGGGGCGGCCCCCCCGGGGGGCAGCGCATTACACAAAGTGAAAAGCGTGGGGGCCATCACTCGCCTTCTCCGAATTTGTCCGCGATGAGGGCCAAAAGCGCCGCCATCGCTGCCTGCTCATCGGGCCCATTGGTTTCGATCTCGACCGTGCTGCCGATGCCGGCGGCCAGCATCATCACGCCCATGATGCTTTTGGCGTTGACGCGGCGTTCGCCCTTGCTCATCCAGACCTCGCTGGCAAAGCTGCCGGCCAGTTTGGTGAGTTTGGCGGAAGCGCGTGCATGCAGACCCAATTTATTGCTGATGTTCGTGCTGGTCTTGATCATTGCTTCTTCTTGTCTGGTTTTGCGGTGCGGTGACGGCGACCTGCATCACGCCCTGGGTGGCGCCCACCAGCGCCCGCGCTACCAGGGCATCGATCGATTCCTGCCGGTACGACACGGTGCGCAGCAGCATGGGCAGGTTGACGCCGGTGATGAGTTTGGTGTGTATGCCGTCGACCAGCTTTTGCGCCACGTTGCAGGGCGTGGCGCCAAACACGTCGACCAGCACCAGCGCATGCGAGGTGCCCAACTGCTCGAGCATGATGCGAGCCTGGGCCAGCGTTTCCTCGGGCGGCATGTTGGGCTGCACATCCAGCGCCACCAGGCTGGCGGCGCTGTCGGGAAAGACATGCAGCACGCACTGCCGCAAGGCCGACGCCAGCGGAGCATGGGCGATGATGAAAATGCCGTTCATGAGGCTGGATTATCAACGTTCACACTGAGGAAATAACCATACGCCGCAATGCAGCAAGCTAAAAACACGCCCATGGCCGCCTGGAAGCTCGCCACCGGCGGCAGGCCCATCGACGCAAACGCATCGACCAGCAGGCCAATGCCCCACTGGACGACAAACACGCCCGAAAAGATCATCAGGTTATAGCCCGAGAGCGCGCGGCCTGCCAGCGACGCCTTGAAAGCCATGCCCACGGCGGGTTGCGCCAGGCCCATCACGCTTGACGCCACGCAGTACAGCGCCCAGCCGGGCCAGCCGGTGGACGCGCCCTGCGCGATGTTGACGGCCAGCACGAGCAGGCTGACCGGAACCCCCCAGCCGATCAGCCGGCTGGCGCTCCAGCCGTGCCGGGCCAGCCACGGGTTGGCCAGACCCCAGCCCCAGAAAGTCACCAGCATGGCGGCGTTGATGTAGAACAGGCCGGTCGCCGACTCCAGCGCGGTGTAGCCGGCGACTTTCACCATCCACGGCCCGGCCCACAGCGTTTGCACCGCAACCAGACCGCCGTAGTTGAAAAAAGCCAGCGGCGACATTTTTTGAAAGAAGCGGTTGCGCCACACCGACGCGTAGGAATGGTCGTCCGGCGACACGGGCGTGGCGCGTTGCGCACCGGGCGCCGGACGCCACGACGGGACGACCAGCGCAATCGCCGCCATGGACAACACGATCAGCGCCGCCAGAATCCAGAACAGCGGGCGCCAGCCGGTCAGCGGCATCAGCCACTGCACCGGCAGCGTCGAGGCCAGCATGCCCAGCGAGCCGGTCATCAGCATCCACGAATTGGCGCGCATCAGGGTGGGCGCGTCAAACCAGCGCCGGTAACCGGTCAGCGGCGCCATCAGGCAGGCGCCCACGCCCATGCCGATCAGTACGCGCGCGGCCAGCAGCCAGGCGAAACTGCCGGCAAGCGAAAACGCCAGGCAACCGAGGACCGCCAGACTCAGGAAATACAGGATCACGCGCTTCGGGCCGTGCCGGTCAAGCCACCGGCCAAGCGGCAACTGCATGGCGGCAAAGCCCAGGAAGTAGCCGCCGCCCAGCAGGCCCAGGTCACGCGCCTGCAAGGCGAATTCCTGCGTCAGCACCGGCGACAGCGTGGCCGTGATGGACCGGACCAGCGCCGAGCTGAAATAGGCCGCCGCAAACGCCAGAAACACGAACACGCCGGTTTTTCCATCAAGACGGCCGGTCGGCTCATCAAACGCCCGGGGCACCGGGGCATCCGTCGAGGCAGCAACCGGTTGGTGGCGCTGCGCCATGCGCGGCGGCCCGGTTGGCTCGCTGGCGTGCGCGGCCAGAGGGGTATCGACGGCCGCTGCCGGATGAAGGCGCTCCTGCATGGGTTTACTCAAGCTTCAGGCTTGAAAAGAATGTGTCGGCCGGCTCCGGCAGGGGCTTGCCGGCATACATGACCACCTGAAAAACGCGCGCGCCCTGGGAAAAATACGCCGCCTGACCATTGACGGCGGTGCCATCGGCGCGCTGGCCCTGCGCCCTCACCAGCACTGGCGCCGGGCCGCCTGCAGCGCCCGGCAGCTTGAGCGGCACCACCTGCGGCGCGCCGGCTTTCATGTTGACCAGCGTCAGGCTTTGCCACTGCCGCAAGACATCGGCCACCCGGGCCTGGTCGCCCAGATCGGCAACGGCCACGGCAAACGTGGCACCGCCCGCATCGCAACCCAGCATGGCGAGCGTGGTCGGCTGTCCGCCCAGCGGCACGACCTTCTCGGCTTTGTCGGGCTTGCACGGCAGCAGCAAACTGAGGCCGGTGTTTTCGGGGCGCACGTCGCGCCAGTTAAAAGCCGGGCTGCAGGCCAGCAGAAGCAACACGGCCGCACCGGCCGGTAGGGTGGCGATCCAGCGGATCAGCGGGGTTCTGGGCATCGGGCGTCTCGGGTACGGGGGTCTTGGAGTACAGCGTGCACTTTACAGGCATCGGGCTCGGCGCATAGCCTCGTCGCACCAGATTGGCGTTTGGGCGGGCGCCCATCGTTGCACCAATTTGGGCATGATGCTTGCTTGAGTTCGGTCATGCAGTCCACCGTGGAGCCCCCCGATCAGCCGGCCAGGCAGCCCAAGCCTGTGGACCCGGTGTACCTGCCGGCGGCGGGTAAAGCGGTGTGGCGCGACCGGCTGTCGCAGTTGCTCGAATCCACCGGCGAGGGCATTTTCGGTATTGACCTGAACGGCTGCTGCACCTTCATCAACCGCGCCGGCGCCGAACAGCTGGGCTGGGATGCGGACGAACTGCTCGGCCGCAACATGCACGAGGCGGCGCACCACACCCATGCCGACGGGGCGCACTACCCGGAGCATCTGTGCCCCATCTTCAATGCTTTTCGAAAAGCCCTGCCCTGCCGGATCGA